>JAISSY010000094.1 GCA_031272995.1 Azoarcus sp. | reverse complement strand
TGCATCTCCAGCCGGGTGAGGGAATCGAGCTTGCCGAGCGGTTCGTCGAGGATGAGGAGCTTGGGGTTGTTCACCAAGGCCCGCGCCAGAGCGACGCGCTGCGCCATGCCGCCGGAGAGTTGGTGCGGGTAGGAGCGCGCGAAGCCTTCCAAGCCGACTTTCTGCAGAGCGGCGTCGACGCGCTCCTTGTGTTCCTTCAACGTGCCTTGCGCCTGCGGGCCGAGGGCGACGTTGTCCCATACCGTGCGCCAGGGGAACAGGGTGGGATCCTGAAACACGACGATGCGCGACGGGTCGGGCTTGGCGATGGTGGCGCCATCCTGACGAATCGCGCCCTGATCGGCGGGTTCAAGTCCGGCGACCAAACGCAACAGGGTCGATTTGCCGCAGCCGCTCGGCCCAAGCAGGGCGACGAATTCGCCGGGAGCGATGTCCAGCGTCACGTCCTCCAGCACCGGCAGGAAATCGCCTTCCGGGGTGTCGAAACCGTGGCTGACGTGTTCGATTTCGATGCGCGAGGCGGCGGGGTTCGGCACGGCGTCCGACTCCTTCGTCACGATGCGGCGCAGCGCGGTGGCCTCTACCATTTGACGATGCCTTTCTGCCAGACGAGCACGCGGTCGCGCACCGCGAACAGGAGCGAGATGAGGCTGGAGAAAATGATCGTCATCACGATCAGCGCGCCGTACATGTTCACGTAATCGGCGTAGCCCTTGGCCCATTCGAGATACCAGCCGAGTCCGGACTTGACCCCCATCATCTCGGCGACGATCAGCACCACGAACGAACTGCCCAAGCCCATGAACAGGCCGACGAACACCTGCGGCAGCGCGGCGGGAACGGCGACGCGGAAGACGAGGAACCAATCCGAAGCGCCAAGGGTGCGCGCCACGTCGTAATAGGCTTTGTTGACGCCGGCGACGCCCGACCATGTGAGTATCGCCACCGGAAAGCCGGTCGCCAGCGCGATCAGGAACACCGAGGCGGCGTGGCTGGTGGGGAAGAAAAAGAAGGCGATGGGCAACAGCGCCGTCGGCGGCAGCGGGCCGAGCAGGCGCAGGATCGGGTGGATCCAGTAATTCGCGCGCCGCGACCAGCCGATGGAGACGCCGACGACGAAGCCGACCGTCGCGCCCCAGAAGACGCCTTTGGCGAGCAGCTTGAGCGAGTTGAAGGCGCTGTCGGCCAGCAGAGCGTAATGCTGCGCGTAGGCGTCGAAAATGCTCGACGGCGGCGCGAAGAAAGGCGGCTCCAGCACGCCGGTCTTGGCGGTGAGCGCCTCCCACAGCGCCAGGCCGAGACCGAGCACCACCAGCCAAGGCACCGAATAGCGGAAAACGTCGGCGACGAACTCCACCTTGCCGCTCAGCCCCCGGAAACTCGCCGCCACGGTGGCGAGCAGCCACAGCGCCGCGACGGCGAGCGCGCCGAGGCCGAATTCACGCGTGTACGGCCACTCCTCGACGAAGCCGGCGGGCTTGTCCGGCAACAGCAAGGCGATTGCGCCGAGCAGCGCCCACGCCGCCACCGCCGCAAGGCCGAACCAGTGAAAACGGAAAACCGTCCCCGCTTTGGTGGCGGGGACGGCGACGGCGGGCGCGGGCGGCGCGGCTTCTTCCCGCACGAATGCTTCGGCGGGTTGGCGCAGTGTCGCAGTGAGGCTCATTTCTATTGCTCCGCACCGTTCCACGAATCAAAGCACGTCGGCAAAAATATGATCGGCGAACTTCTTCGGATCGGTGGAGGGTTTCAGCACGCCCAGATCCTTGAAATCCTGCGCGAAGAAGGCGATCTGGTCGCGTAGGCTCTGCTTGATCGGATGGGCGTGGAAAGTAAGCTGCTTGTAGAGAGTGAGCAGATCGTCTGCGGTCAGCCCGGAGGCGTACTTCTGGAAGATTTCCGCGCCCTCGCGCTGGTGGGTCTGAATCCAGTCGTAGGATTCCAGCAGCGAGCGGGTGAGCGCCGCCACGGCAGGGCGATTCTTCTTCACCAGATCGCCGCCGACGCCGATGACGCAGCAGGTCTTGTCCTCATAGGGCGCGCTGGTGTTGTAGGCCAGCGTCACCCAACCGCCCTTGATGTCGCGCTCGATGCGGTAGAGCGTCGGTTCGCCGTAAGCGATGGCGTGGATTTCGCCCTTCTGCGCCGCGAGGCCGAGCAGGTCGCCCTGATAGGCGCGCCAAGTCACGTCGCGGTCGGGGTCGATGCCGTGACGCTTGAGGTAGACGGCGAAGAAATGCTTGGCGGGCTGCGCCAGATCAGGCACGCCGATGATCTTGCCGCGCAGGTCTTCGATTTTGGTGATGCCGGTCGGTTTGTAGGCGATCAGACGCAGGCAGCCGCCGTGAGTGCCGGCGACGATTTTGACGTTGAAGCCGCCTTCGAGCGGTTTCAGCCAGCGGTGAATCATGCCGATGGCGGCATCGGATTTGCCGGTGGAGAGGGCTTCGAGCAGTTGGTCGGTGGAGCCGGAATAGTTGATGAGTTCGACGTCCAGCCCGTTCTTCTCGAAGATGCCGGTTTCCTTGGCGACCGGCACCGGCGTCAGGCAGAACGACACCTGACTCCAAGCGAAGGTGAGTTTCGTCTTGGGCGCGGCGGCCTGTGCGAAGGCGCGTCCGCCCAAACCCAACAGGGGCGCGGCCAACGCGGCGGAGCCGGCGGCGGCGAGCAGGGAACGGCGTTTGAGATTCGGAACGTTTGCGTCGGACATGGCCTGATCCTCTCGGTATTGGCGGAAAGGAGGCCAGTCTAGCGGGGCGGGATATATCGAATACTAATAAAAAGGAATGTCGTTAGTAGTAAAAACGATATGTAGGGGCGGGTTTCAAACCCGCCCCTATGGGTGCGTTTATTTCACCGCCGTGATTACCCCGCACGCCAGCCGCGCGCCGGCGTTGCCTACCGGTTGCGACACGTAGTCGTCGGGATTCTGGTGCACGATGACGCCGCGTTCGACGATGTAGTTGGGCGAGGCCGCGTCGAGCGAGAGCAGGTCGAGCGCTTCCGAATACGTGGCGTTGCCCTTGGCGTCCGCCTTGATGTTGGGCATGTCGCCGACGTGGCGAATTTCGCCCTGACCATGCTGCACCTTGTCGGGGTTGAAATGGCCGCCGGCGCTGGTGCCGTCGGGAGCCGAGCAGTCGCCCTTTTCATGGATGTGGAAGCCATGCGTGGAGTTGGGCGCGAGGCCGCTCAACGTGGCGGTTACCAGCACCTTGTCGCCTTGCGGGGCGAATTCCACCGTGCCTTTCACCGTGTTGCCCTGCGTCGGCGCGATTTCGGCGACGGCGGCGGGCTTCGGAGTGGAGGCGACCGGGTTGCTGAGGCAGCCGGAAAGAGCGACGATGCCGACGGCGCCGAGCATGAGAGTCAAAGTCCGCAGCTTGTTCGATTGCATGAGAGTCTCCTTGGTTTTGTTGCTGGATGTGGGCGCCCAATCTGACACGTCCGGTTGGGCGATTGCTCCGCGCCGCTTGGGATTGCGGCGCGGTTAGCGTCCGTCGGCGTCGCGCGCTTTCTTTTCTTCCAGTTCGCGGATGCGCGCGTCGTAAACCTCGCGGTCGCGGCGCGCCGACTCGGCGCGGCGGGCGGCATCGGCTTGTTCCTTGGCGCGGTTGCGCGCTTTGGCGGGGTTCTTGCTGCGGCCGGGAAGTTTGCGTTTGGTGATCTTGGTCGAAGTCGCCTGCGTAGTCGCGGCTTCGGCGGCGGTTTCCGGCTCCGCCGGTCTCTGCGCGGCTTTCTGGCGCGCTTCGTCGGCGGCGCGGTTGCGCTCGGCGAGGTCGAGTTTGAAGGCTTCGGATTCCAGTTCGCGCGCGCGCGTCACGACCTTGAGCCGGTCGCCCTTGGCGTCGTCGATGCAGTCGTTGACCAGAAATTTGCCGTAGCAGGCTGCTTCTGCCTGTTTGTAGGCTTCGTCGGCCTCGTCGCGCAAGCGGCTGGCTTCGGCGCGCAACGCTTCGATGCGCGCTTTCGGGTCTTCGGGCGGCGGCGCGTCGTCCTGCGCGACGGCGGGGACGGTGATGGCGAGGGCGGCGAGCGTGACGGCGAGCGTGTAGACGTTCATGCGGGCGAGTGCGGCTTGCAAAGCGGGAGTGCGTAGAATAACGCCCTTTCTTTAGCCCTGCTTATCCGAACGTGCTCTGTTTCCGCAATCTGCGCCTCGCGCGCGGCGCGCGTGTCCTCGTCGACGGCGTGACGCTGCAAATTTTCCCCGGCTGGAAGGTCGGCTTGACCGGCGCCAACGGCAGCGGCAAGTCGAGCCTGTTCGCTTTGCTGCGCGGCGAATTGCTGCCGGATCGCGGCGACGCGGAAATGCCGCCGGGGTGGACGGTGGCGCACGTGGCGCAGCACACTCCGGCGCTGCCGTGCGCGGCGATCGAATACGTGCTCGACGGCGACGCCGAATTGCGTCGCATCGAGGCGGGGCTGCTCGACGCCGAGGCGGCGCACGACGGGGTGAAAATCGCCGAACTGCACGCGCGCATGGAGGAAATCGGCGCCTACGCGGCGCGTTCGCGCGCGGCGGCGCTGCTCGACGGCCTTGGCTTCTCCACTGCCGACGGCGAACGCGCGGTGCGGGATTTCTCCGGCGGCTGGCGTATGCGGCTCAATCTGGCGCAGGCGCTGATGTGCCGCTCCGATCTGCTGTTGCTCGACGAGCCGACCAACCACCTCGACCTCGACGCGGTGATCTGGCTCGAACAATGGCTGCGCGACTATCGCGGCACGCTGCTGTTGGTGTCGCACGACCGCGAGTTTCTCGACGCCTGCGTCGATCACGTCGCCCACATCGAGCAGGGGACGCTGACGCTCTACTCCGGCGGCTATTCCGATTTCGAGCGCCAGCGCGGCGAACGTCTGGCGCAGCAACAGGCGTTGTACGAGCGCCAGCAGCGCGAGGTGGCGCACATGGAGGATTACATCCGCCGCTTCCGCGCCAAGGCCACCAAGGCGCGGCAGGCGCAAAGCCGCATCAAGGCGTTAGAACGCATGGAGCGCATCGCCGCCGCGCACGTCGATACGCCGTTCGCGTTCGATTTCCGCCCCTCGCCGCCGGCGCCCGACCCGCTGTTGGTCGTCGAGGACGGCGGCGCGGGTTACGACGGCGTCGACGTATTGACCGGCGTCCAGCTTACCCTGCGCCCCGGCGAGCGTGTCGGTCTGCTCGGCCGCAACGGCGCCGGCAAATCGACGCTGGTGAAGGCGCTCGCCGGGCAGTTGCCGCTGACGGCGGGCATTCGCCGCGAGGGCAAGGGGCTGGCGGTGGGCTATTTCGCTCAGCATCAGTTGGAAACCCTGCGCCGGGACGAATCGCCGCTCCAGCATCTCGCCCGGATCGATCCG
>JAISSY010000070.1 GCA_031272995.1 Azoarcus sp. | reverse complement strand
TTGCTCGGCGGCGAAGCGGCGAAACCGGCTGCCGCCGCCAGCGCCGGGAAAGGCAACGTTTACGTGCAGATTGGCGCTTTCGGCGACGCCGGTCGCGCCAGCGCGCTGGTCGACGAATTGAAGAAACAGGGCTTCGCCGCCTACGCCGAACCGGCGGGCAAGGTGACGCGCGTGCGCATCGGGCCGCTGGCGCGCGCCGAGGGCGAGAAAACCGTCGCCAGTCTCAAGGCCAAGGGCCGCAAGGCCGTGTTGGTGTCGCGATAGAAGTCGACGATGACCGCTTTCGATTACGCGTTTCTGGCCATCGTGGGGATTTCGGCGGCGGTCGGGTTGTGGCGCGGGCTGGTGAGTGAAATATTGGCGTTGGCGGCGTGGGCGCTGGCAATTCTCGCGGCATGGCTCTACGTCGACACGGCGGATGAAATTCTGACCGGATATATTGCCGATCCCTTCTGGCGCACGGCGGTGGCTTATGCGTCGGTGGTGGTGGTGGTGCTGTTGCTGGTGGCGGTGTTGCGTTACCTGCTGCGGCAGTTGTTGCGCGCGGCGGGTTTGGGGGCGACGGACAGAATGTTCGGCGTGCTGTTCGGATTGCTGCGCGGTCTGGCGATTGCGCTCGTGCTGGTGGTGTTGGGCGGTCTGGTGCCGGATATATCGCGCCAGCCGTGGTGGGCGGATGCGGTGTTCGCGCCGACTCTGGAAGCGGCGGCAATCGGAGCCAAGCCGTGGTTGCCGGACGTGGTGGCGGACAGAATCAGTTTCAGCAGATAGGCGGGTTCTTCATGTGCGGGATTCTCGGAGTCGTGTCGACTTCTCCGGTCAACCAGTTGCTCTACGACGGGCTGCTGGTGTTGCAACATCGCGGGCAGGACGCGGCGGGCATCGCCACCGCCGAGGGCGACCGCTTCTTCATGCACAAGGGGCCGGGGCTGGTGCGCGACGTTTTCCGCACCCGCAACATGCGCAACCTCGCGGGCAACTGGGGCATCGGCCACGTGCGCTACCCGACGGCGGGTTCGGCCTATAACGCGGCGGAGGCGCAGCCGTTCTACGTCAATTCGCCGTTCGGGCTGCTGCTGGCGCACAACGGCAACCTCACCAATTCGCAGGCGCTGACGCGCGAGATGTTTCTCGCCGACCGTCGCCACATCAACACCAATTCCGATTCTGAAGTGCTGCTCAACGTGCTGGCGCACGAACTCGAAGCGGCCTCCAGCGGCCTGCGGCTCGACGACGCGGCGGTGTTCCGCGCCGTGGCGGGCGTGCATCGGCGCTGTCGCGGCGCATACGCCGCCGTGGCGATGATCGCCGGTTTCGGGCTGCTCGCTTTCCGCGACCCCTACGGCATCCGACCGCTGGTCATCGGCAAGCGCGAAACCGAGTCCGGCGACACCGAATGGCTGGTGGCCTCCGAATCGGTGGCGCTCGACGTGCTCGGCTTCTCGCTCGTGCGCGACGTGGCGCCCGGCGAAGCGGTGCTGGTCGACATGGACGGCAATTTCCGCAGCCGCCAGTGCGCCGAGCGCACGGTGTCGGCGCCGTGCATGTTCGAGTACGTCTATCTGGCGCGACCCGACTCGATCATCGACGGCGTGTCGGTCTACGAAGCGCGCCTGAAGATGGGCGAATTCCTCGCCGCCAAGTTGAAACGCACCATGCCGCACGCCGCCATCGACGTGGTGATTCCGATTCCCGACTCCAGCCGCCCGTCGGCGCTGGAGATGGCTCTGAGTCTGGGGCTGCCCTACCGCGAAGGCTTCGTCAAGAATCGCTACATCGGGCGCACCTTCATCATGCCGGGGCAGTCGACGCGCAAGAAATCGGTGCGCCAGAAGCTGAACACCATCCATCAGGAGTTTCGCGGCAAAAACGTGCTGCTGGTCGACGACTCCATCGTGCGTGGCACCACCAGCCGCGAAATCGTCGCCATGGCGCGCGAAGCCGGGGCGCGCAAGGTCTACATGGCTTCCGCCGCGCCGCCGGTGCGCTACGCCAACGTCTACGGCATCGACATGCCGACGCGGCGCGAGCTCATCGCCAGCGACCGCGACGAGGAAGAAGTGCGGCGCGTCATCGGCGCCGACGGGCTGCTCTATCAGGATCTCGACGACCTCAGGGCGGCGGTGCGCACGCTCAACCCGTCGTTGCAATTGTTCGAGACTTCCTGCTTCGACGGCTGCTACATCACCGGCGACATCACCGCCGAATATCTCTCCGGCGTCGAACACCAGCGCGGCGCCGCCAAGGAAAACGCTAGCGAACCCGAAGGCGGCGGCCAACTCGACCTCAATCTGGCCGAGGACGAGGAATAGACCATGAGCAACGACATCCTTGACGTGCCGGAGGCGTTGACGACGCTGTCGCCGGATACGCTCGCGGTGCGCGCCGGCATCGAGCGCAGCCGCTTCGGCGAGCATTCCGAGGCGCTCTACCTGACTTCCAGCTTCGTGTTCGAGAACGCGGCGCAGGCGGCGGCGCGCTTCGGCGACAAGGAGGAGGGCAACGTCTACTCGCGCTTCACCAACCCGACGGTGACGACGCTGCAAACGCGGCTGGCGGCGCTCGAAGGCGGCGAGGACTGCATCGCCACCTCCTCCGGCATGGCGGCGATTCTGTCGCTGGCGGTGGCGCTGTTGAAAGCGGGCGACCACATCGTCGCCTCCAGCGGTCTGTTCGGCTCCACGGTGCAGTTGTTCGCCAACCAGTTGAGCAAGTTCGCCATCGACACCACTTTCGTGCCGGCGAGCGACACCGCCGCCTATCGCGCCGCCGTGCGCCCGAACACCAAGCTTTTCTTCGTCGAGACGCCCTCGAACCCGCTCACCGAAATCGTAGACATCGCCGCCGTCGCCGCCATCGCCCACGAGGCGGGGGCGGTGCTCGCGGTCGACAACTGCTTTTGCAGCCCGGCGCTGCAACGTCCGCTCGAACTCGGCGCCGACGTGGTGGTGCATTCGGCGACCAAATATCTCGACGGGCAGGGTAGGGTGCTCGGCGGCGCGGTGGTGGGGCCGAAGTCGATCACCGGCGAGGTGTTCCGTTTCCTGCGCAATGCCGGGCCGACCCTGTCGCCCTTCAACGCCTGGGTCATCCTGAAAGGGCTGGAAACCCTGCGCCTGCGCCTCGAAGCGCAATCCGATACCGCCTTGAAGCTGGCGCGCTGGCTGGAGACGCAACCAGAAGTCGAGCGCGTCTACTACCCCGGCCTGCCCTCGCACCCGCAGCACGAACTGGCGATGCGCCAGCAGCGACGCGGCGGCGCGGTGGTGAGCTTCGAGGTCAAGGGCGGACGCGAAGCGGCATGGCGGGTGGTCGACGCCACGCGCATCGTTTCCATCACCGGCAACCTCGGCGACACCAAGACGACGATCACCCATCCGGCCTCGACCACGCACGGGCGCATCACCCCGGAAGCGCGCGCCGCCGCCGGCATCTCCGAAGGTTTGCTGCGCGTCGCGGCGGGGCTGGAGGCGGTGGAAGATTTGCAGGCCGATCTGGCGCGCGGGTTACAAGCGTAGGTGGAAATAGAGTTTCCAATGGCGAGTTGAAAAGAAAAATATGTAATTCCGCTAACCTGATTGGAACTTATCGAGTACACTTTCCTCGAATGCATAGTCGACAAAACGGGGATGCGCCATGCTCGACGATCTTCTGGAAACCGCATACCGAACCTTTGCCCCCTATCCGGCTCCCGAAACTCTGGGCTGTCAGTGCCCGCTGTGCCGTCTGGAAGAAAGCCAATCCCGCCTGCGCGCAATGGCGGTGCGGGAAATTCCCGACGAATTGCTGTGGCGTTATCACTTCATTCCGCACGCTGATAAGGCTTCGGTAGGGGAAATCAAACATTTCCTGCCGCGTTATCTCGAAATCGTCAGTAAATTCCAGTTCGATCATTTCTGGGCCGAGGTGGCGCTGGATCGACTGAAATTCGTCAACGGCGAGTGGACGGACGAAGAACGCGCGCTGCTCGACGACTGGGCGCGCGCCTTTTTCTCCTGTTGCCTGTCGCGGTACTACGACCACGATGTGGCGCCGACAGCGCCGCATATCGAAAACATCGTCGACATCGTCATCATGCTGGCGCATGGCAATTTCGATCTGTCGCCGCTGCTCGAGGTCTGGGTCGAAGATTCGGGTCTGCCGGCGCTCCTGCATTACAAGGATTTGCTGCTCTGGGGTTTCTCCGGGGACATGAGCGTGCTGGAGAACTCCTTCGCCGCCGACGACGAAGGGCTGTGCGCCAGCCTCGGCGGTTGGGCGCGGCGGCCCGAAGTGGTGGCGCATTTCATCGCCCGCTGCGATTGGGCGCTCGGCGGCGGCGACCCGCTGCTCGACGCCGTGCACGAATGCCACGGCGGCGTCACCCATCGCGCCGAACTGGAAACCCTGCGGAATAAACTCGTCGAGTGGCAGCGCTTGCAAAGTTCCTGAGCGGCGTCGGTTTCATCTTGTTACAGCTTGCGGGTCGTAAGGCTCCTATCATCTGTGCCCATAAGCGGCATGGGTGGAGCGTTTGCGATCATGCATATGACCGATAGAAGATATTACCGAAAGTTGTTCGGTGGCCTGTTTCTCATTTTGACGGCCATTTTCCTGTACGGGCTGGTACAGTCCCCGTCCCTGAGCGGCGCGGCGGCGCAGATTCTGCTGCCGATGACCCTTGGCATTGCCATCGGCGCGACCATTCCGGGGATTTTGTTTTGCGTCGTCACCTCCTCGTGCCTGATGGGCTATGGACTGGTCGTACGCAAACGCTACGCGTTGCCGCTGTTCTGGAGCGGTTTCGTGTTGTTTTTTCTCGCCGGGATGATGGGGCTGGGAACGCGCTTCTGATCAACCGCAAACGGCGAATTCGTCGCCGTCGAACGCCAGCCAGGTCGGCGCGTCGTGCCATTCGGCGAGCACGTGGCGCTCGCAGCGGTGTCCGTCCAGCAGATAGGCGTGACGCGCCGGACGGTGCGTATGACCGTGAATGATGGTCGGGTAGCCGTGCGTGCGCAGCAGATTGGCGAC
>JAISSY010000185.1 GCA_031272995.1 Azoarcus sp. | reverse complement strand
CATCGTGCATACGAACCTGCTCCGTTTCTGGTATCGAAACGCTCGCCCGCACGCGTTGCCGCAGAGCCTGCTGCCTGCGCTGCTTGCGGTGTGCTTTGCCGTGCACAAGGCGGATTTCTCCGTGTGGCTTGCGGCGCTGGCGGTGGCGGGGGTGGGGTGCGGGCATCTGGCGGCGAATCTGTTCGACGATTATTTCGACTTTTTGCAACGCCGAACCGACTACCGCGACACCCTGAAGCACGAGGGTTTTCGCGCCCGGATTGGCAAGTGTCTGTACCTGACTTCCGGCGAGGCGAACATCGGACAACTGCTGCGCTGCGCACTCGTATTCATGACGGCGGCGTTGCTGCTCGGCGCGGTGATTCTGTACTGGCGGGGGGTGTTCATCCTCGTCATTGCGGGCGTCACCGCCGCGCTGGCGCTTTCCTATTCCGGGCCGCCGCTGCGCCTCAGCTATCGGGGGCTTGGCGAATTGACGATAGGCTGCATCTTCGGGCCGCTCAACATGACGGGCACCTACTACGCCGCCTGTGGCGAAATCGACCGCACGCTCATTCTGTTTTCCGTGCCCATCGGGCTGCTGGTGATGAACATCGTCTACGTGCATTCCATCCTCGATTTCGTCGCCGACAAGAAAATCGGCAAGCAGACGCTGGCGGTGGCGCTGAACCGCACGACCGCCATGCTCGGCGTCCTCTTTCTCGTGTTGTTCCTGCCGTATCTGATGATTGCCGTCGGCATCTGGCGCGAAGACCTGCCGCGCGCCTGGGCGGCGCTGCTCCTGACCCTGCCGATGGCGGTGGCGCTCTGGCGCATGATGCGCGCCTACGTCCGCGACCCGGAAAAGCAATTCGCGCCGCGACTCTGGATGGGGCCGATGACCGGCTGGCGGCGCATCGAGGCCATCGGCATCGGCTGGTTCATGATTCGCTGGCTGCTGGCGAGGAACCTGCTGGCGCTGCTGTGCGTCATCGCCATGATTCTGAGCGTGGCGCGGCCATGAAACCCTTCGTCTATCTGCCGCTGTGGTTTTTCCGGACGCGCGTGTTGGGGCGGAAGATTCCCCTGCAATCGGTCGTGTTCATCTCCGACAAGTGCAACCTGAAATGCCGCCATTGCACGTTCTACGCCAAGAAGGACGCGGTTGTCAGAACCTACGCGGCCATCCGCGACGACCTCGAATACTGCCACGCGCAGGGTTCGCGCTTCGTCGATTTCGAGGGCGGCGAGCCGACGTTGTGGCGCGACGGCGAACATGATTTGAACAGCCTCGTCCGGCTGGCGAAGCAAATCGGCTTCTATTCGGCGACGGTGACGACCAACGCCACACGTCCCTTCAAGGGGCTGGAAGCCGATTCCATCTGGGTGAGCATGGACGGCGTGGGCGCAACGCACGACGCCATTCGCGGCGAAGGCACGTTCGCGCGGCTGGTCGAGAACATCGAGGGCTGCGGCCACCCGCGTGTGAGCGTCAACATGGTGGTCAACGCCCTCAACCATACGGCGGTGGATGCTGCCATCGACTTCGCCAAAAAACACCCCAACATCGAATCCATCGCCATCAACCTGCTCACGCCTTTCAAGGGCACGGAAGAACTGGAACTGGACGACGCCACGCGCGATGCGGTGCTGGACAGGGTCATCGCCCGCAAGAAACGGGGCGACCCGATAATGAATTCCCTTTCGGGACTCAAGTTCATGCGGCGGCGGGCTTCCGCGAAATACTGCTGGATGACGAATTTCGTCATGAACGACGGTCGCCGTCTGCCCGAATGCAACGGCAAGGCGGCGGGGTTGTGCGACCGTTGCGGCTTCTGCATGGCGGGCGAAATGGCGAGCGTGATGACCCTCAAACCCGAAACGCTGCTCGCGGGGTTGAAGTTGCGGGTGGGAGGGTAGGAGCGCGCGGCGGCGACGGGCATCGCACGCCGGGCTTGCGACTACTCGATTTTCGACTCGACGATGCGGCGCGCCTGCGCGAAGCGTGGGCCGTAGGTCTTGCCGTATATCTTGTCGACCTTCACCGTCGTGCCCTTGCGCGGGGCGTGGATCATCATGCCTTCGCCGGCGTAGATGCCGACGTGGGTGATGTGGCCGTCGGGTTTGTCCTTGAAGAAGACCAAGTCGCCGATGTGCAGTTGGGTGGCGTGAACGCGTTTGCCGACGCGGACTTGTTCGGAGACGGTGCGCGGCATTTCCTTGCCGACGCGCTTGAAGACGCTTTGGATGAAGCCGCTGCAGTCGACGCCTTTCTGGAGGTCGGTGCCGCCCCATTCGTAGGGCGTTTTCAGTGCGGCGACGGCCTCTTTGTAGATGCGTTGCTCAATCAGTTGTTCAGCGTTCGCGGCGTGAGTCAGGATGAGCGCGAGGGCTGCCAAAAACCATTTCATTTTTTTGTCTGTATTTGAAGCGTTCTATCGTAATGTTCGTTAATCGTTGTCGAGCCTAGCCGAAAATTATTTCCCGGTACAGCGATATATTTTCCACCTTTGGGTCGGATTATCCGCAGCTATCGGGAACTTTGACGGCGGGGATTCCGGCGCGGAGACGAGGCTGATTGACTCGTTGTTCCGCATAGTTGGCGGACTTTCATCGCGCATATACAATGCCGCTTCGCTAACACGACTGGAAGAGGGGGGCAACATGCGGCGCGTGAGAATCGACATTGGCGGCAAACCGGTGGGGGAATATCCGACTTGGGCTTATCCGAACGGGCAGACCTTGGGCGTGTATCTGGTGCCGGTCTATGCCTGCACGGTGAGCGGCACCGACGCCGCCGGAAAGGCGGTGAAGGAGAACTTTCAGGTGCTGCGTTTCGGGGTCAAATGCACCGACGGCAAAACGGCGCGCAGCGTCGGATTGGCGGCGCAGCAAACGCACACCATCAAGGCGTGGATTTCGACCTACAAGGTGCACAGCGCGGCGTCGGAAGAAATGGGCGCGTGGCAGGTGTACGGCAACTTCCTCGTCCACGACGGCCCGGACAGCCCTCGCGACCTGTTCGCTACCGTGGGATGCGTCGAACTGGTGGGGCCAAGAGCGTTCAGCAAGTTCAACGATTTGATCGTCGCGCTGTCGGGTTCGACCAAGAACACGCGCGCTCAGCAGCTTGCCGAAATCGGCAACTCCGGCTTGTTGTCGATTACCTA
>JAISSY010000084.1 GCA_031272995.1 Azoarcus sp. | reverse complement strand
CGCCGCGCCCGCGCCCTCGTTCGACACGCTTTGCGTGCAGGCGGGCTACGACCCGAAATTCGGCGAGCCGCGCGTCGTGCCCATCGTGCAGAGCACCACCTACAAGTACGACGACATCGACCACGTCAACCGCATCATGACCTTGCAGGCGTTCGGCCATAAATACAGCCGCACCAGCAACCCGACGGTGGCCGGATTCGAAGGGCGCATCAACGCGCTCGAAGGCGGCGCGGCCACGGTGGCGACCTCCTCCGGGCAGGCGGCCAACGTGCTGGCGATACTCACCGTCGTCAAGGCGGGCGACCACATCCTCTCCTCCAGCCAGCTCTACGGCGGCAGCCATACGCTGCTCAACGCCATCCTGCCCACCTTCGGCATCGAGGCGAGCTTCTTCGAACCCGACGCTTCGCGCGCCGACATCGAAAAGCTGGTGCGCCCCAACACCCGGCTCATCTTCGGCGAGACCATCGGCAATCCGGGGCTGACGATTCTCGATTTCGACAAGCTCGCCGCCATCGCAAGGAAGCACGGCATCCCGTTCGTCGTCGACAACTCGCTCGCCACGCCCTGGCTGTGCCGCCCGTTCGAGCACGGGGCGAACGTCGTCACCTACTCGGCGACCAAATACATCGACGGCCACGCCACCAGCGTCGGCGGCGCAGTGGTCGACGGCGGCAACTTCGATTGGACCAACGGCAAATTCCCCGACTTCACCACGCCCGACCCGACCTACAACGGCATCGTCTACACCGAGGCGTTTCCGCAATCGCCCTTCCTCGTCAAGGCGCGGGCGCAAATCCTGCGCGACTTCGGCGGCTGCCTGTCGCCGCTCAACGCCTTCCTGTTCAACATCGGGCTGGAAACCCTGCACCTGCGGATGCCGCGCCACGGCGACAACGCGCTGGCGCTGGCGGAATTCCTCGCCAAACACAAGAAAGTGTCGTGGGTGAATTACCCCGGACTCGACCCCGACGGCAAGAAGCGCATCGCCAAATACTTCCGCCACGCCAACGGCAGCGGCATCCTCACCTTCGGCATCAAGGGCGGGCTGGACGCGGTGCGCCGCTTCGTCAAGGCGCTGAAAGTGGCGGCGCTGGTCGTGCATCTGGCCGACGCCCGCACCGGCGTGCTGCACCCGGCCTCATCGACGCACGCGCAGATGAACGAAAAACAACTGCTCGCCGCCGGCATCACCCCGGACATGATTCGCGTCTCGGTGGGGTTGGAGGACATCGGCGATTTGCTGGCCGATTTCGGGCAGGCGTTGAAGGCGGCTTGAAGCGATATTCCCCATGCAAATCGACACCGCGCAATACCTGAAACTCGACGCCGCGCCGCAGCGGTTGTTGTCCACGCTGGACGTTCAAGTTACCGAACACGCCTTCCTGCCGAGCGTCGACGACGTGCTCGCCGACTGGGTGGCGACCATCGCCACCCCGGCGTTCAAACTGATACGCCGCACGCAGGGCGCGCAGGCGCGCTTTTGCAGCATCGGCACCGGCACCGGACTGGACGCGCTCGCCGCCATCGAAACGCTGGCCCCCGCCACCGTCGCCGTCACCGACGTCCACGAGGACGTGGTGGCCGCCGCGCGCGCCAACATCCTGCGCAATCTGCGCCAGCCGGACAGCATCGCGCTGCACGCCGGCTTCGGCGACCTGCTGGAGCCGCTCGACCCCGCGCTACGGTTCGACCTCATCTACGAAAACCTGCCCAACATCCCGGTGGCCGACGCCGAGGACGCCACCGCGGCGCGCAAAAGCTCGTTCAACGTGCCGCCGAGAAAGGAAGCCGTCCCCGACCTCCTGCGCCGCAACCTGCTGGCGCTGCACTACGTCGCGCTCGTCAACGCCAGGTCGCGCCTCGCTCCCGGCGGCGCGGTGCTCTCCATGCTCGGCGGTCGCATTCCGCTCGACGTTTATGGCGAAATGGGGCGGCTCGCCGGCTACGACGCCGAGATTTACACCTACGGCTGGAAGATTCAGAGCGACCCGGAAGAATCCATCGGCGGCCACGTGCGGCAGGAGGAAGCGGGTTTCGGGCCGTATCACTTCTACCGCGCCGCGAGCCTCGAAGAAGCCTTTCGCGGCGTGACGCTGGAGGAGTCGGGCAAGCGGGCTTTCGCGCTCGAAGAAAAACTGCGCCCGGACGAACTCTCGCCCGCGCAGGCGTTCGCGCTGTGGAAGAAAGGCGAAGCCATCGGGCATACGGTGGTGGCGCTGCGGTCGGTGCCGCGATGACCCCCGCCGCCGCCAAAGCCGCCGTCGACGCGGTGCGCGCCCATTTCGCGGCACGGATGCGAGCCGGGCGGGAAGCGCCGGCGATTGCCGAGGAATTGGCGCGGGTGTTGCGGTTGCTCGACGAGGTGGATTTTTCGCGGGCGGATGAAAAGCATCTACGCCCTAGCGGGCATCCGGTGGTGACGCAGTTGGGGCAGGTGATGCGGGCGGCGGAATCCGGCCCCGACGACGCCCTCTCCCCCATCCTCGCCGCCTTCCTCCCGATTCTCGACGCCCTGCCGTGGCGCTTCAGCTACGCGCCGCGACCGGACATGCCGGACATCGGCGAACGCATGGCGTGGGCGGAACTGGTCGGGCCTATCGCGCCGTTTCACAGCCGCAAGGTTTGTCTCGGCCTCACCGCCATCGGGCCGCATCTGCTCTACCCGGCGCATCGGCATCCGGCGGTGGAGACGTATCTGGTCGTCTCCGGCACGGCTGCGTGGACGGCGGCGGGGGTGACGACGCGGCGACCGCCGGGCGACATACTCGTGCATCCGTCGAACGTCGTGCACGCGATGGAAACCGGCGACGCGCCGTTGCTGGCGGCCTATGCGTGGACGGGGGACGTGGAGACGTTGTCGGAATATGTAGACGCGTAGGGGGCGTGAAAGGCGAGGGCGAATGATTATTCGCCCCTACATTCAATCCCCTACACCTTCGCGGCCATTTCGGCGGCGGCGCGGTATTGTTTTTGCGCGTCGTCGGAGCGATTCACCCGCTCGTACAAACGCGCCAGCGCGAGGTGGGTTTCGGTGGACGGCTTGAGGTTGAGCGAAGCGGTGTAATAGCTCTCGGCCTTGCCCCACAACTGGGTGGCGAAACACAGGCGACCGAGCGCGAACAGCAGGCCGGGGTCGCGCGGATGCGCTTTCAGCCAATCCTCGGCGCGTTTCAGACAGGTTTGCTCCTCGCCGCCGCAGGCGCCGTAGAGGCTGGCGAGGTGGCTGTCCCATTCGTGGTCGAGCAGGCGCTCCAGCGTGCGGCGGATGACCAAGCCCTTGCCGCTGTGGGCGAACAGGGGCACCGCCTGCGTCACCAGTTCCGGGTCCTCGCGCTCGACGGCGGGAATGGCGTTCCATGCTTCGGCCAGCGCTTCGCCGTCGTCGACCTGCGCGCGCAGGCGTTCGACGTTGGCGCGGCACAGCAGCGGACGCGCCTGTTCGTCGGTGAGCGCCTTGTGCTTGCGCAACTGGCGGGTGAGCTTCAAGACGTCGTCCCAATGCTTGAGCGCGGCGGCGACGCGCAGGGACAGGCGCAGCGCGGCGATGTGGCGACCGTCCTGACCGAGCGCGGCCAGCTTCTGTTCGGCTTCGTCGAAATCGTGCGAGCGGATGGCCAACTCGGCCTCGGTCATCAGGCGCGCGACGCGGGCGGGTTCGCCCTCCTCGGTGAGACGCTCTATCCAGCGCCGGTAGCGCTCGTCGTCGTGCAGGGCGTGGGCGGCGCGCGCCGCCAGCAGCACGGCGGTGACCGGATGGTCGCTGGCGGCATAGGCTTTTTCGGCGAATTTCAGCGATTGCGCGTAACGACCCTCGTGGAAGGTGAGCAGGGCTTCGCGCAGGGATTTGTCGGCGCGCTGACGGCGACGGCGTTCGCGCCACTGGCCGACCACTTCCGGCAGGGAAACGGCGCCGCGCAGCAATTGCACGAGCAGATAGACGACGATGAAAGCGACGACGGTCAGAGCGACGAAGGGCTTCAACGACATCTGCACGCGGAACCACTCGTTGTCGAGCGGCAGCACGAATTGCACGTAACCCCAGTTGTAGCCGATGAGCAGCGACGCCAGCACGGCGAGGAAGAAAAGAACGACGACCCAAATCAGAGCGCGCATCGGCTCGCCTCTCAGCGTTTCTTTTTCGACGACGCGGCGGGAGCGGCATCGGCGGGTGAGGTTTCCGTGGTCGCGGCGGCTTCGGCCGGAGCGGCTTCGACCGGCGCGGCGGCGGGAGCGGCGTCGGCGCTGGAGCGGGCTTGGGCGCGGCGCAGGGCGGCGAAAACGTCGTTCAGTTCGTCGTAGCGTTTGACGCTCACCGGCAGGGTTTCGAGCGCGCGCAAGTCCGCGACCGCCGCGTCGACGCCCTCGTCCTTGGTGTCGAAGTAACGCTCAATCCAGTTGCGCGCCTGCGCCAAATCGGTGGCGTAGGTGTGACCGTCGCGCGCCAGCAGCGCCAAGCGCGCGGTGAGCAGGCGAATCTTGAGGTTTTCGCGCAGGAAGGTGCTTTGTTCGGGGGCGAGCAGCACCGGGTCGGCCTTGGTGTCGAGCCGCTCCACTTTCACCAGCGAACGCAGTTCCGACCACACCTCGTAAGCGAGGTCGCGGGCGAAATCGCCGATGCCGGTGCCGGCGGGGGTTTTCGCCTCGGCGGGCGCGTCGTCGGCGCGCACTTCGCCGGAATACACCAGCGGCAAACCGTCGACGCGCGCCAGCAGTTGTTCGAGGCGCAGCGAGGTGCCGGGCACGTCCAGCGTGCCCTGGGTGGCGAGCTTGTCGATGGCGGCGGTAAGGTTGCGGCGCAGGTCTTCCAACTGGCGGTAGCCGCTTTGTTCGAGGCGCGCTTGCGCGCCGCGCAGGGCGATGAGGGCGGTGTCGACGTTGCCGGCGTAGCGCAATTGCTGGTCGGCGATGGTGACGGCGTGTTCGACCTCGGCGACGATGCGGTATTCCTGCGAGCGCGAGAATTGTTGATAGAGGTTTTCCAGCGCCGCCGCCTGCCCCTCGCTTTTCTCGATTTTGTCCTCGACCGCGCCGAGCTTGCCTTGCAGGCTGGCGAGGCTTTCGTGTTCCTGCCGCAACAGGGCGCGCGTCTCGGTGGCGGCGGTGGTGCTTTCCTCCAGCTTGCCGGCGAGCGCCTCGCGCACGTCGACGGTTTGGGTGCGCCATTCGTAGGACTGCCACACCGAATATGCCGCCCCGGCGATGGCGAGGAGCGCCAGCAGCAGCGCCCATCCCGCCGCCCAACCGCGCACGCGATGCGGGGCGGCGGGACGTTCTTCGGCAACGGGGACGTAGGCGGGCGTCGGTGCGGATGGCGCAGCGGGCGCGGCGGGTTCGACGACCGGCTCCGGCGCGGCGGGCGATTCGGCTGCCGCTTCGCGCGGGGCGTCGTCGGAGGAAGATGCGGACGTGTTCATGTCACGAGTTTACCCAAAGTAAGCCGTCAACGCGCGCAGCAATGCATCGTCGCCGGCTGCGGTCGCAATGATGCGCTCCAGACCGTGCAAACGGCAACGCGCCGCGATGCGCGGGTGCGGCGCGAAAACCGGCAGCGCCGCCAACTGCCCGATGCGCTCCGCGCCCACGATGCGGGCGAGATTGTCGACCGCCTCGCTGCTGGTAATCGACAGGGCATCGGCATGACCGTTCGCCGCCAAATCCAGCAAGGGCGCGGGGTCGGTCGCCGGACAACGCCTATGATAGCAGGATAATGCCTCGATGCTCGCGCCGCGTGTGACAAGAGTCTCACCGAACAACTCGCGCCCGCCGTCGCCGCGCACGATGAGCACGCGCCGCCCGCGTATCGCGGCGGGAGAAAATTCCGCCAGCGCCAGCACCGCCTCGCTGTCGCCGCCCTCCTCCGGCGCGACCACCTCGGCGAAACCGTGCGCGCGCAGGGCGCGGGCGCTGCCCGCCCCGACGGTGGCGACGCGCAGCTTCGACGGCCACGACGGACGCGCGGCGCGCAGACCGGCCAACCCGTGTTCGACGGCGTTGGGGCTGACGAAGAAGGCGAAATCGAATTCGTCCAGCCGCGCGGCCAGCGCCGCGAAGGCGGCGGGGTCGACGACGGGGACGATTTCGAGCAGCGGGAAGCGAAAGGCGCTCGCCCCCGCCGCTTCCAGCAAACGACACAGGTTCTCCGCCTGCGCCGCCGGACGGGTGACGACGACGGTGCGTCCGGCCAGCGGCGCGCCCGCGCTCACATTCGTCATCCCAACGCGGCGAGAATGTCGCCCGCGCCCTGCGCCAGCAGGTCGTCGGCAAGCGCGCGTCCGATGGCGTCGGCCTCGGCGGCTTCGCCTTCGCGTTCGCCGCGCACGATGCGCGTGCCGTCGGGCAGCGCCACGAAGCCGCGCAGCCACACGCGCCCGCCGCGCGCCTCCGCATAAGCGCCGAGCGGCACTTCGCAACTGCCGGCGAGCGCCCGTGAAAACGCGCGCTCCGCGCCGACGCAGGCGGCGGTTTCGGCGTCGTTCAGGGCTTGCAGACAGGCGAGCAAATCAGCACGCGCCGCCAGACATTCGATGCCGAGCGCCCCTTGTCCCGCCGCAGGCAACGACACTTCCGAAGGCAGCACGGCGCGGATGCGCTCGCCCAATCCGAGGCGACGCAGCCCGGCGGCGGCGAGCACGATGGCGTCGTATTGCCCCTCGTCGAGCTTGCGCAGCCGGGTGTCGAGATTGCCGCGCAGGCTGGCGACGGCGAGATGCGGATACTGGGCGTGGATTTGCGACTCGCGCCGCAAGGACGAGGTGCCCACCACGCCACCGGGCGGCAGGTCGTCGAGCGAGTCGTAGCGGTTGGAAACGAAGGCGTCGAGCGGCACTTCGCGCGCGGTGACGCAGGCGAGGGTGAATTCCTCGCCCATGACCATCGGCACGTCCTTCATCGAATGCACGGCGAGGTCGGCGCGCCCGTCGAGCAGCGCCGCTTCCAGTTCCTTGACGAACAGCCCCTTGCCGCCAACCTTGGCGAGCGGACGGTCGAGAATCTTGTCGCCGCGCGTGGTCATGCCGAGCAATTCGACCTTCGTCGCGGGATAGAGAGCTTCGAGCCGCGCCTTGACGTGTTCGGCCTGCCACAGGGCGAGGCGACTTTCGCGGGTGGCGACGACGATGCGGGCGGGAACGGAAAGACTCACGGGCGACTCGCGGATATATATATAAACGGCGGGGATTCTAGGGTAAAACCGGCGCGCCCGTCATTCGTGGTTCGCTTTTCGGGGTGAAAACGATTACAGTGCCCGCCCTTCCCCAACATTTAAGCAGCATGACCGACAACAACGACAACGATTTCGCCGCCCTTGGGCTGGCCGCGCCTTTTCTCGCCGCCATCGCCGAAGCCGGCTACACCACGCCGACGCCCATCCAGAAACAGGCCATCCCGCTGGTGCTCGCCGGGCGCGACCTGCTCGCCGCCGCGCAGACCGGCACCGGCAAGACCGCCGCCTTCACCCTGCCCGCCCTGCAACTGCTCGCCGCCCATCCGGCGCATCCGCAGCGCCCCGGACGCCCGCGCGCCCTGGTGCTGACGCCGACGCGCGAACTCGCGGCGCAGGTGGCGGAATCGGTGCGCACCTACGGCGCTCACACTGCCCTCACTTCGCTCGTCGTCTTCGGCGGCGTCGGCATCAACCCGCAAATCGCCGCCTTGAAGAAGCGCGTCGACATCCTCGTCGCCACGCCGGGGCGACTGCTCGACCTCGTCGGCCAGCGTTGCGTCGACCTCGGCGGGGTCGAAATTCTCGTCCTCGACGAAGCCGACCGTATGCTCGACATGGGCTTCATCCGTGACATTCGCAAGATTCTCGCCCTGCTCCCCAAGAAACGGCAGAACCTGCTCTTTTCCGCCACTTTCTCCGAAGAAATCCGCGCGCTGGCCGCAGGGTTGCTCGACCGTCCGGCGCAGGTGGAAGTCGCGCCGCGCAACACCGCCGCCGAACTGGTCGAACAAAGCGTCTACCTGATTGGGCAAAAGCAGAAGCGCGAGTTGCTGGCCTGGCTCATCAAGGAGCGGCAATGGTTTCAGGCGCTGGTGTTCACCCGCACCAAGCACGGCGCCAACAAGCTCGCCGAATATCTCGGCCGCCACGACATCGAGGCCGCCGCCATCCACGGCAACAAAAGTCAGTCGGCGCGCACGCGGGCGCTGGCGAACTTCAAGGATGGGTCGCTGCCCGTGCTGGTCGCCACCGACATCGCCGCGCGCGGGCTGGACATCGAACAACTGCCGCAGGTGGTGAATTTCGAGTTGCCCAACGTGCCGGAAGACTACGTTCACCGCATCGGTCGCACCGGACGCGCCGGCGCGGCGGGACACGCGATTTCGCTCGTCGCCCCGGAGGAGATGAAACTCCTCACCGCCATCGAACGCCTCACCAAACGCAAAATCGCGCGCGCCGAAGCGCAGGGCTTCGTGGCGAGCGTCGCGGCGAACGGGGACGCCGCCAACACGGAATCTCCTACTACGGATAGAATGCGCGCTGGAGGAGAGACAACCGTTGCACCCAAACGGCCTACCCGCCATAAACCGTTCAACAATATGCCCGCCAATAACGGTCGAAGGGCCAAAAAACGGGCATACCAGGAGAGAGGGAAATGACATCGAAAAAGCTTGACATCGAACAGGTCGCATCGTTCCTGCGCGACGGCATGACCATCATGTACGGCGGCTTCATGGGCAACGGCACCCCGCCACGCCTCATGCAAGCCATTCTCGATTCCGGCGTCAAGGATTTGACCGTCATCGGCGACGATGCCGGCTTCTCCGACGCCAGCAAGGGGCCGGAAGGCATCGGCCTGTTGATACGCAACAAACGCATCAAGAAGATGATTACCGGCCACATCGGGCTGAACAAGGAAGCGCAACGCCTGATGCTCGCCGGTGAAATGGAAATCGAACTCTCCCCCATCGGCACCATCGCCGAGCGCATCCGCGCTGGCGGTTCCGGTCTGGGCGGCGTGCTCACGCCCACCGGCGTCGGCACCTCGGTAGGCGACGTCGACCAACCGCTGACCTTCAACGGCCAGAAGCTCAACCGCAAACCCGTGCTCAACATCAACGGGCGCGACTACCTGCTCGAACTGCCCCTCAAGGCGGATTTGGCGGTGCTCGAAGCAGTGAAGGCCGACAAGTTCGGCAACCTCGTCTACTACACCTCGATGCGCAACCACAACCCGCTCATGGCGCTCGCCGCCGACGTGGTCATCGCCGAAGCGCACCAAATCGTCGAAGTCGGCGCCATCGAACCGGACCACGTCATGACCCCCGGCGTGCTGGTCGACCACATCGTTTACCCCGGATAAGAGGAGAGAGCCATGTCAGAACAAATGAGCGCCAAGGAATTCATCGCGCGCCGCATCGCGTTGGAACTGAACGACGGCGACGTCGTAAACCTCGGCATCGGCCTGCCGACGCTGGTCGCCAACTTCCTGCCTCCGGGCGTCACCCTGATGCTGCAATCGGAAAACGGCTTCCTCGGCATCGGCCCGGTGCCGGACGAAATCACCCCCATCGGCCAGCCGCGCGTGGTCAACGCCGGCGGCGCCCCTTGTAGCATCATCCCCGGCGGTTCGACGTTCGACACCTCGATTTCTTTCGCGCTGATGCGCGGCGGTCACCTCGACGCCTGCGTACTCGGCGGACTGCAAGTCGACGAGAACGCCGACCTCGCCAACTGGATGGTGCCGGGCAAGAACGTCCCCGGCATGGGCGGCGCCATGGACCTCGCGGTCGGCGCCCGCAAGGTGATCGTCGCCATGGAGCACACCGCCAAGGGCGAAAAGAAGATTCTCAAGAAGTGCAACCTGCCGCTCACCGCGAAAGGTCGCGTCTCGACCATCGTCACAGAACTCGCCCTGTTCCGCTTCCACGACGGCAAGCTGGTGCTGGAAGAACACGCCCCCGGCGTCACCGTCGACCAAATCCGCGAAGCCACCGAAGCCGCCTTCACCGTCTCCCCGAACCTCAAGGAAATGGTGATTAGCCAAGTCGGCCTGTAATCCGCTTCACGGCGCAAAACTGAACCGCCCAATCCGGGGAACCGGGTTGGGCGGTTTTTTATTGGCGACAACGTTAAATTTATTTCATCGTGTTATGCTTTGAACATCGAACAAACTGTGCCGCATTATCAGCCGAGGCAGCCGCCTCATTGACGACATGAGCGGCTTGAATTGACTTGATTTTTCTCGTTTATAAGCGAAAATGAACATGTACGAGATAAGGCATTACCTTACCGGCGACAGCCGCGATGTTTACACGGACTGGCTCGGCAGCCTGCGCGACACAATCGGCAAGGTTCAGGTCATCAAGCGTGTGACCCGGATGCAGCAAGGCAACTTCGGCGACCACAAACCTTGCCGCGATGGCGTCTGGGAACTGCGAATCGACTTCGGGCCGGGCTATCGCGTGTATTACGCGCGCTCAGGGCGAACCGTGGTGCTGTTGCTCGGTGGCGGCATCAAGCGCACGCAGGATGCCGACATCGACCAAGCGGTGAAACATTGGCTAAATTGGCAGGAAAGACAACCATGAAAGACAGACCCCACGACGACGCGATGGCGGAAATCTACCGTAGCGACCCGGCTCTTGCCGCTGCGGTACTGAACGACATTCTTCAGGACGGCGACCAAGGCGCGCTGCTGATTACGCTTCGTCAAATGGCCAAGGCTTTCGGCGGCGTCTCCAAGGTGGCCGAGAACGCGCACCTCAACAGCACGCACATCTATCGCGCGCTATCGGCAAAAGGCAACCCGGAAATTCGCAGCCTGACCGCGATTCTCAAAGCTATGGGGCTACGCCTCGCCGTCCAGCCGATTCAGACGCAAGCTGTGCACGTCTGAACGCCCGATTTCCGCCCCCACAC
>JAISSY010000131.1 GCA_031272995.1 Azoarcus sp. | reverse complement strand
CTTTGCCGTAAATGGCGCATTGACGCAGTTTTGCCATGGTGGTATCTCCTTTCGGGAAGTCAAAAAACAATCTCGAATGCCGATTGCTCGCACTCTCTCCGCACGTTTCGTGCCACCCCCGAAAACCACCCCTAACGCCTTGATTCGTCACAAAAAGCAACGCCCGCACGACGCGGGCGCGCTTGATTGCAATTGCGACAAATCCTCCCCGGTTTGTAGGGCTTGCTACAAAGCGTCGCCGCCTTCCAGTTCGCGCTCGATTTGCTCGATGCTCGGCAGACTGGTTTGCAACTCCGCGGGCAAGGCGCGCGTCAATTCATAGGAAGAAACGCCTATGGGCTTGTCCACGCCGCGCAGAGCGTATTCCGCCAACACCCGATTGGGCTGTTGGCACAGAATCAGGCCGATGGTCGGCTTGTCGGCTTCGTGGCGCAAACGGTCATCGACGACGCTGCAATAAAAATTCATCTTGCCGGCATACTCCGGCCTGAAGTCACCTCGTTTCAGGTCGATTACCACGAAGCATCGCAGCTTGAGGTGATAGAAAAGCAGGTCGATGTAAAAATCCTGTTCCCCGACATCGAGCCGATATTGCCGCCCTACGAAAGCAAAGCCTTGTCCCAACTCGAGCAAGAATTTTTCGAGATGCTCGATGAGGCCGGTTTCCAGTTCGCGTTCGTGAAACCCGGCTTCGAGAGTCAGAAAATCGAATAGATAGGGGTCTTTCAGCGTTTGCTGAACCAAGTCGGAATCCGGTGACGGCAAGCGCAAGGCGAAGTTGGAAGCGGAACTTCCCAAGCGGCGATGGGCAGCGGTTTCAATCTGCATGACCAGAATGCTGCGGCTCCAGCCATTCTCGATTGCCGCCCGCATGTACCAGTGGCGTATGGCAGGCTCCTTGACCTTGCTCATCAGTTCGGCGTGATGCCCCCAAGGCAGCGACAAAACGATTTCCGCCGGGAAAAGCGCCACGGGTTGTGGCACTTCCAGCGCGGAATCGTTTTGTGCCACAGCTTGTGGCACAAATTCCAGATGCGGATATTCACGATAAAACGCCAGCATCCGCTTGATGTTGCGCTCCGAGAAACCCTTTTCCTCCGGCAATTCGTTGTGCAAATCGCGGGCAAGCCGGGGAATGACCGCGCTGCCCCAACCCTCCTTCTTCTGACGTTCGTCAATCAACGCGCCGATTTCCCAATACAGGCGAATCAACCCGGCGTTGACCGCCAGCATCGCGCCAGTCTGCGCCCGACGCACGCGCTGCTTGATTTCAGCCAGCAACCGCGCATATTGTGACTTGTTCATGCGTTTTCCCCCGAACGCCGGTCATGACAAAACATAATTTTATGTTTAACACATATTCTGGACGATGAACACCCTATCCGGCCCGCTTCCGGGCCGAACCGCCACCCTGCCGCGCGAAGCCTGTTTGCCGATAAATCGCTGCAATCTGCCGGCGGCCATCGTCGGCAGCCTCGCCTTTCAGCAAGCGCCGGTGGCGCTCGAACTCGACGGCGTGCGCGCGTTGCACCGCGACCTGTTCGCCAAGCTCGACGCCGCGCCGGCACCGACGCGACGGGCGGAGATTTTTCAGGATTACGTCACCGTCCAGTTTCGCCTCGAACACCTCGACGAAGCCGGACTCACCGCCCGCGCCGGACGCCACGGCAATCGCGGCAAGGCCAACTACATCCGCATGATTCGCGGCTGGAGCTTCAACGCCGACAGCCGCGAGGGCGCGGTGCTGAAAGCGTGGGTCGAATCGCGTTTCGGCCTCGTCCCGCGCCATCACGTCGAATCCCTGCGCGACCACTCCAGCGCCGCGTGGCTGCGCTATCTCGAAATGCGCGCGAAAGGGCTGTACGGCTCCAACGCGCTCGAATCGCAACTCGACCTCGTCTACACGTACTGCCAGTACGAATTCGCCCGCCAGACGCCGCAGACCACCCACCTCACGCTTTATCGCGGCGTCAACCGTTACGGCGATTTCGAGCGCCTGCCCGACTTCCCCCCCAGACTGCCCGACGGCAGCGAAGTGCTGCTGCTCAACAACCTCAACTCCCTCACCGGCACCCGCGACCGCGCCGACGAATTCGGCGACATCATCCTCACCATGCAGGTGCCGGTTGCCAAAATCCTTTTCCACTGCCGCCTGCTGCCCGGCATCCTCAAGGGCGAAGACGAATACCTCGCCATCGGCGGCGTCTACGCGGCGCGAAGCGCGACGTTTTGAGGTTGAAGCGCCGGCTGGCGATTAAAACTGCTTCACCTCGATGCCCATCGTCTGTATGCGATAGGCAATCTGCCTTGGCGTCATGTTGAGCAGACGGGCGGCTTTGGCCTGCACCCAACCGGCTTGCTGGAGGGCGGCGATGACGCGCTGGCGTTCGGTGATTTCGGCGTCTTCGGGCAGCGGCGGCGAGGCGTCGTCGTCGGGGGCGGGCGGCATGGCGATTTGCACCGGGGCGAAACGCTCGGCGGCAAGGGCGGTCGCGCCGGGGCGGTCGCGGCCGGGGATGCGGATTTGGCGGGCGTCGATGGCGCCGTCCTCGGAGAGCACGGCGGCGCGCTCCAGACAGTTTTCCAACTCGCGCACGTTGCCGGGCCATTCGTATTGCGCCAGCGCGCGGATGGCGCGGTCGTCGATGGTCAAGGCGCGCTGTTGCTCCTCGCCGATTTTGGCGAGCAGATGGCGGCTGATGTCGGGGATGTCCTCCGGGCGTTCGCGCAGCGGCGGCAGGTAGAGCGGCATGACGTTGAGGCGATAGAACAGGTCTTCGCGGAAGTCGCCCTTGTCGATGGCGGCCTCCAAATCGCGGTGGGTGGCGGCGATGATGCGCACGTCCACCTTGATGCTGGCGTTGCCGCCGACGCGCTCGAATTCGCCTTCCTGTAGCACGCGCAGCAGCTTGGCCTGAAAGGCGGGCGAGATTTCGCCGATTTCGTCGAGAAAGAGCGTGCCGCCGTCGGCCTGCTCGAAACGCCCCTTGCGCGAGCCGACCGCGCCAGTGAAGGAGCCGCGCTCGTGGCCGAACAGTTCGGATTCGAGCAGGGTTTCGGGGAGCGAGGCGCAGTTGAGCTTGACCAGCGGGCCGCGCGCGCGCGGCGAGTTGTAGTGGATGGCGTTGGCGATGAGTTCCTTGCCGGTGCCGGTTTCGCCGCGAATCAGCACAGTGGTGTTCCATTTGGCGACCAGACGCATTTGCTCGAAAACGCGGCGCATGGCGGCGGAGCGCCCGACGATGCTGTCGAAGCCGTGCTGGTGGCGCACGGTGCGGCGCAGGCGGTCGCGCTCTTCCTGCATGACGCGCTTTTCCTGCTCGACCTGCAAGGCGAGCTGCATGCTCTGGCTCACCAGGTTGGCAATCATTTCGAGGAAATGCGCGTGTTCTTCGAGGCGTTCCGGCGTGGACGGCTCCGGCTGCACGGCGAGCACGCCCTTGAGATTGCCGGCGACCTTGATGGGCACGGCGACGAAAGGCAGTTCGTAATCGTAGATGCCCATCTTGTTGGCGAAGCGAGCGTCGTCCCCGGCGCGGGCGAGGACGACCGGGCGATTCTTCTCCAGCACGACGCCGACGATGCCTTCGCCGGCGCGGAATCGCATGGATTCGTATTGGTCGGGCGCGACGCCGTGGGCGTGCACGGCCTGCACGAGCAGGCCGCCGTCCGGTTCGGCGACGCTGACCAGCCCGCGACTCAGGCCGACGTGACCGTCGAGGATGCGCAGCACTTCGCGCAGGGTTTCGCGGTAGTTGAGCGAGCGCGACAACACCTGACTGACGCTGTAAAGGGCGGAGAGCTGCGCGAAACGCAGTTCGTGGGTGTCGCAATGGCCGGAGGCGCATTCGGTGGCGGCAATCGGGACGGATTTCTTGTTCATGACGCGAGTCCTCCATGCCCGGCGGGCAATTCCACGAAAGCGCGGCACCCGCCGCCGGGGGCGTCGGTCAGTTCCACCGCGCCGCCGTGTTCGCACGCCACTTCCAGCGCGCGCGACAGGCCGGTGCCGAGCCGACGCGGACGCGTGGTGAAGAACGGCTCGAACGCTTTCAGTCGCACGTCATGGGGTACGCCGGGGCCGCTGTCGTCGATGCACACCTGCACGCAGTCGTCGGCGAGCGTGGTGGTGAGGCCCACTTCGCGCGTCCGCCAACCGCGCTCGGACACCGCGTCGATGGCGTTGTCGACCAGCGCCTTGAACAGCGCGTGCAGTTGCAGCGGTCGCCCGGTGACGGCGGGCAGCACGGCGGTGGGTCGCCAACTGACGGTGACGCCGTTTTGCAGCAGGCGCGGAGTGGAGACGTCGAGCACGCCGTGCAGCACTTCGTTGAGGTTGACCAGCGTCGCGCCCTCGCGGCTACAGGGCGGAATCAGGCGGCGCAGTTCCTCCAGCCGGGCGCGGCCTTCGGCGAGCGCGGCGGCGAGCGTGGCGGCGGCGGCGGGGTCGGAGTGGCGCAGACGCTCGATGGTCGAAGCCATGGCGTCGAGCGGCCCTTCGAGGCGAAAGAGCGCGGCGGAGAGGCTCTCGCGCAGCACGTCGGCGTGTTCTTCCTCCAACAGATGCGCACGCAGCGCCGCGAAGCGCATTTTTTCCTGCTCTTGCGGCGAAGTTTGCGGCGGGTCGGGGAGGATGGCGGCGCGCGCCGCGGTTCGGGTTTTCATGCCCGATTTTCTGCATGTTCCATGCCATGCCGACGGCGTGGACGCCCGCTTTCCCGCCAAGCCACGATTTTGGCGGCAATCGCACGGATTGCCTGTCGCGTTTGCGACAAAGACGCCCTCCGAGCCGCGCCCCATTTTTGTGCGCGCGCCCGATTTTCCTTGTCCACCGCGGCGCGCGGCGACCCGTATCGGTGCGCCGGGCAAACTGGCACGCGGTTTGCGAAAGGGCGGACATCATGAGCGACTTCCTGTTACTGCTGATTTCCACCGCCCTCGTCAACAACGTGGTGCTCATCAAGTTTCTCGGCCTCTGTCCGGTGATGGGCGTCTCGCGCAAACTCGACAGCGCCGTCGGCATGGGGCTGGCCACCGCCTTCGTGCTGACGCTGGCCGCCGCGTCGACGTGGATGCTCGAACACTGGCTGTTGGCGCGTTTCGGGCTGGAATATCTGCGCATCCTCGCCTTCATTCTGGTGATTGCCGCCGTGGTGCAATTCACCGAGATGTTCGTCAGAAAGGCGTCGCCGGGGCTTTATCGCGCCCTCGGCATCTACCTGCCGCTCATCACCACCAACTGCGCCGTGCTCGGCGTCGCGCTGCTGAACATCCAGCAGGAAAACGGCTTTTTCCGCAGCCTCGTCTACGCGCTCGGCAGCGCCGCCGGCTTTCTGCTGGTGCTGGCGATTTTCGCCGGCCTGCGCGAACGCATCGCCGTGGCGCGCGTGCCGGCGGCCTTCGCGGGCGCGCCCATCGCCTTCGTCACCGTGGCCTTGCTGGCGCTCGCCTTCATGGGCTTTTCCGGCCTGAGCGTCTAGGAGGAAACGAATGATTGCCGTCCTGAGCCTGACCCTGCTGGGCGCCGCGTTGGGACTGATTCTCGGCGTCGCCGCCAAGTTCCTCGCCGTCGAAGGCAATGCCGGCGTCAAGGAGGTCGAGCAACTGCTGCCCGGCACCAACTGCGGCCAATGCGGCTACCCCGGCTGCGGCGGCGCGGCGGCGGCCATCGCGGCGGGCGACGCCTCCGCCGCCTGCTGTCCTCCCGGCGGTCGCGCCGTAGCGCGCGCCATCGCCGAAAAACTCGGCATCGGACTCGACCTCTCCGGCATGGCCGACGACGGCCCCAAGCTGGCCATCGTCGCCGAAGACCTGTGCATCGGCTGCTGCCGCTGCCTCAAGACCTGCCCCACCGACGCCATCGTCGGCGCCTCCAAGCAAATCCACAACGTCATGCAGGAAGCCTGCACCGGCTGCGCCGCCTGCGTCGAACCCTGCCCCACCGAAGCCATCCAGATAGTCCCGGTTCCCGTCACCCTGCCGAATTGGGTGATGCCGAGGCCATTGGCGGTGGCGTGAGATTTATGTCAGTGGAGTAGAGAGCGGATTTCTTCCGCGGAAAGGCCGGTGGCCTGCGCGATTTCTTCCAGAGAGCGGCCAAGCTTGATGAGATTACGTGCCACCGAGAGCAACGCTTCTTGCCGCCCCTCCTGCCTGACGAACTTGTCCCGCGCAAGCTGGTCCCACTCGGCTTTCTGCCGCGCCTCGAACACCAGACGCGCTTTCTCGTCGGCGGATAGCTCCTTGAGCCGTACCACGGCTTTCTTCACGTCAGGGTTGTTGTCGGAGAGCACTTCGTAGACCTCCTCACGGTCGTCCTTCAGGAACGCCAACCAGAACCATTCCGGCGTGCCGTCGCTATTATCGGGCA
>JAISSY010000117.1 GCA_031272995.1 Azoarcus sp. | reverse complement strand
TGCCGCCTCGCCTCGAACAAACGCTTGCCCGTTTTTGTGCGGAAAACCGGCGCACCAAGTCGGAAGTCATCATCGACCTGCTGGAGCGCGGTCTGGTTTCCGAGCCGGAGAAAACGCCCTACGAACTGGCGGTGGAGACCGGATTCGTCGGCATGCTCGAACTCGACGAAAACGCCGCCGCCGAGAGTCGTTCCCGTGTGCGCGAAGCGATTGCGCGCAAGCACGGCACGGAAGCAGCCTGATGGAAACCGTGCTGGTCGACACCGGCCCGTTGGTTGCGCTCGCCAGCCGCCGCGACAAGCATCACACCACCTGCGTCGATTGGCTGGCGCATTATCGCGGACGGCTTCTGACCACATGGGCGGTGCTCACCGAGTTCTCCCACCTTTGCGGTTCGGTGGAGACGGCGCTGCCGTTCTATCGCTGGATTGAAAAGGGCGGGTTGGAACTGATGGCGCTCGGGCGCGACGAACTCGTCGCCACCATCGACTGGATCGAACAATACGCCGACCGTCCGATGGATTTGGCCGATGCGTCGCTGGTAATCGCCGCGCTCAACGTCGGCTGTACGCAAATATGGACGCTCGATCGCGCCGATTTCGAGACTTATCGCCTGCCGGGACGCAAGCGCTTCACGCTGGTCTGAGTCCTGCCCTCACGCCCGCACCGCATCCAGCAACTTCTTCACGCCTTCCACCCGCTGCCGCAATTCCGGCAGCGCCACTTTCTGAATCAGTCTGTCGGGGCCGGCCATGCGGGTGTGTTTGCCCTGCTGGATGAGCAGGATGACTTTTACCGGGTCGATGGGGGCGTTCTTGCCGAACTGGACGCTGATTTGTTCGGGGGAGGCGTCGAGTTTGGCGATGTCCCACGGGGCGAGCATCAGGCGCAGGCGGTGGGTTTCGATGAGCGCCTGCGTTTGCGGGGGCAGGGGGCCGAAACGGTCGACGAGTTCTTCGCGCAGGGCGAGCAGGTCGTCTTCGTTTTCGCAGTTGGCGAGGCGCTTGTAGAGGACGAGACGCTCCTGCACGTCGGAGCAGTAGTCGGTGGGCAGCAGCGCCGGGGTGTGGAGGTTGATTTCGGAGACCGCTTCGAGCGGGCCGCTCAGGTCGGGTTCCTTGCCGGCGCGCAGGTCGCGCACGGCGCGCTTCAGCATTTCGCTGTAGAGGCTGAAACCGACCTGGGCGATTTCGCCGGATTGGCTCTCGCCCAGGACTTCGCCGGCGCCGCGGATTTCGAGGTCGTGCATGGCGAGGTAGAAGCCGGAGCCGAGTTCGTCCATCAGCGCGATGGCTTCGAGCCGCTTCTTCGCCTGCGCGGTGGGGCGGGCTTCGGCGTCGGTGAGCAGGTAGGCGTAAGCCTGATGGTGGCTGCGCCCGACGCGACCGCGCAACTGGTGCAGTTGGGCGAGGCCGAAACGGTCGGCGCGGTTGATGACGATGGTGTTGGCGGTGGGGATGTCGATGCCGGTTTCGATGATGGTCGTGCACAGCAGCAGATTGGCGCGCTGTTGGGTGAAGTCGCGCATGACGCGCTCCAGTTCGCGTTCGGGCAACTGGCCGTGACCGACGACGATGCGCGCTTCCGGCAGCAGTTCTTCCAACTGGCGGCGCATGTTGGCGATGGTGTCGACTTCGTTGTGGAGAAAATAAACCTGCCCGCCGCGCTTGAATTCGCGCAGCACCGCCTCGCGCACCACGCCCTTGCTCATCTTCTGCACGAAAGTTTTGACCGCGAGGCGCTTCTGCGGCGCGGTGGCGATGACCGAGAATTCGCGCAAACCTTCCATCGCCATGCCGAGAGTGCGCGGAATCGGGGTCGCGGTGAGGGTGAGGATGTCGACCTCGGCGCGCAGGCGCTTGAGGGTTTCCTTCTGGCGCACGCCGAAACGGTGCTCCTCGTCGATGACCACGAGTCCGAGGCGCTTGAAATTCACGTCCTTTTGCAGCAGGCGGTGGGTGCCGATGACGATGTCGATTTTGCCCTCGGCCAGTTGCGCCAGCGCCTCGGCCTGTTCCTTCGCCGATTTGAAGCGCGACAACTCGGCGATGCGCACCGGCCAGTCGGCATAGCGGTCGGCGAAAGTCTGGGCGTGCTGTTCGGCGAGCAGGGTGGTGGGGCAGAGCACCGCCACCTGACGCCCGTCCTGCACCGCGACGAAGGCGGCGCGCAGGGCGACTTCGGTCTTGCCGAAGCCGACGTCGCCGCAAACGAGGCGGTCCATCGGCTTGCCGGAGCGCATGTCGGCCACTACCGCGTCGATGGCGGCCTGCTGGTCGGGGGTGGTCTCGAAGCCGAAGCCCTCGGCGAAGGCGTCGAGGTCGTGGGCGCGGAAGTCGAACCTGTGGCCGGGGCGCGCGGCGCGGGCGGCGTAGAGCGCCAGCAGTTCGGCGGCGGTGTCGCGCACCTGCATGGCGGCTTTCTTGCGCGCCTTCTCCCATTGCCCGGAGCCGAGGCGGTGCAGGTCGACCGCCTCCGGGTCGGCGCCGGCGTAGCGGGTGATGACGTGCAACTGGGACACCGGCACGTAGAGCTTGTCGCCGCCGTTGTATTCGAGATGGAGAAATTCCGCTTCGCCCGCGCCCAAATCCATATGGACGAGACCGAGATAGCGCCCGATGCCGTGCGAGGCGTGCACCACCGGGTCGCCGATTTTCAGTTCCGACAGGTCGCGCAGCCAGCCTTCCATCGTCGCCGCCTTGCGAGCGTCGCGCCGCGCGCGCGTGCGGGCGCTGGCGGCGTAAAGCTCGGCTTCGGTGACGACGGCGATTTTCGCCTGCGGCAACACGAACCCGGCGGCCAACGGCGCGGCGGCGAGCGCGAAGTC
>JAISSY010000023.1 GCA_031272995.1 Azoarcus sp. | reverse complement strand
GAACTGGCACGCGAGCGCGGCTTTATCGTCGTGGGCGGGTATGAGGACGCGGTGGAATCGGGAAAAGACGACGACCGCCCCGGTTTTCAGGCGCTGTTGCGAGACATGCGAGCGCCCGGCAGGGTGTGGGACACAATCCTCGCGCTGGATACCGCCCGCATCGCCCGCCGCCGTGCGCTGGCAATCATCTTTGAAGAACAGGAATGCAAGCGCGCAGGCGTCCGCGTGGTGTATCGCAGCCTACCGGAATCCGACCCCGTAACTGAAATGCTGCTCAAGTCCATATTGCAAGCGATGGACGAATGGCACAGCCTGACAAGCAAGGCGAAAGGATTGGCGGGAATGGCCGAGAACGTCCGGCAAGGATGGCGCGCAGGCGGACGAGCGCCGCGAGGCTACCGCTTGCAGCATGAAGCAACAGGCGCAGTCCGCGACGGCTCGCCCGTCACAAAGTCCCGACTCGTGCCCGCCGACGACGCCATGCAGCTACGCGCATATCTCAGCGCCCGCGCACGCGGGTTGCCGCGCCGCCGTGCGATGGAATTGGTGGGCGTCGCACTCCCACCAAACAGCGCCATCGAAATCGAGCGCAACGCCCTGACCTATGCGGGACACACGACATGGAACCGCCACGCCGAGCGCGACGGCAGCACATACACAGGCGGGAAGAAATGGCGACCGCGTGCAGAATGGATCATCCAGCGCAGCACACACGACGCGCTCATTTCCGACGCCGAAGCGGAAAGCATCCTCGCCCAGATTGAAGCCAAACAGCGCCGGGGAGGCGGAGCCGCCCGCCGATGCTACCTTTTGGCTGGAATCATGACCGCGCCCGATGGACGCTCATGGATTGGCGACGCGGGAAGCTACCGACTTGGGAAGGGCGTCCGCGTGGCAGCCGAGGCGACCGAGCGCGCCGTTGTCTCCGCCGTTGTCAAAGCATTGCAAGCGCCCGACATGGCACGCGCCATCGCCGCGCACTACCGAGACCTTGCCCGCCGTGCGAACGCCGAGCGGGACGAATGCGCCGCACTGCGCCGCCGCGTGGTGGAGATAGACCGCCAAACATCCCGGCTCGCAGAACTGGCAGCCGACACCCGCACGCCCGCCGCGCTGTTGCGACAGATTGAAGCCCTTGAGGACGAGCGGGAGCGCATCGCCGCGACCATCGAGCGGGAGGAGCGGGAGCGCGCCAGCGCCCGCAGGTTACGCGACATCGACGCCAGCGACGTGCGCCGCATGTTGCGAGGAATCGCCGACGACATGAACGCCGCCGCGCCGCAGGATTTGAAAGACGCGCTTCGTGAATCGCTCGACGGGATCGAGCTTTCGCCTGAAACGTGGGAGGCAAGAATACGCTTCCGGCTCGCCACGCCCGCCGCTGAAAGCGGGGATGTGGTGGCGTCCCCACGGGGATTCGAACCCCGGTTATCGCCGTGAAAGGGCGGTGTCCTAGGCCTCTAGACGATGGGGACAAACAAGACCTGATGCTGCTTTCGATTGGTGGAGGTAAGCGGGATCGAACCGCTGACCTCTTGCATGCCATGCAAGCGCTCTCCCAGCTGAGCTATACCCCCGGTCGAAAGAGGGCGCATTGTAGTGTGCGTTTTTGGGTCTGTAAAGCGCGGAACGCCCGTATTTTCAACAAGTGTGGAAAATTCGCCGCCGCCTGTGGCACAAGTCAAATCACCAGCGGCGCAAGCACGAAACCGAGCGCCACTGCGGTGGCGATGGCGAGCATGCCGGGGAAAAGGAAGGGGTGATTGAAGACGTATTTGCCGATGCGCGTGCTGCCGGTGTCGTCCATCTGCACCGCCGCCAAGAGCGTCGGATAGGTGGGCAGCACGAACAAGGCGCTCACCGCCGCGAAGGAGGCGACCACCGTTTCGGGCGACACCGCCAGCGCCAGCGCGGCGGGCATCAGCGCCTTGGTGGTGGCGGCCTGCGAATAAAGCAACATGCTGGCGAAGAAGAGCGCCACCGCCAGCATCCACGGATAACGCGCCAGCACCACGCCCGCCGTGTTCTGGATGGCGTCGATGTTGCCCTGCACGAACGTCGCGCCGAGCCAGGCGACGCCGAGCACGCAGACGCAGGCGGTCATGCCGGATTTGAAAGTGGCGGCGTTCAGAACTTCGTTGGGGTCGATGCGTGCGCACACGACGATGAGGGTGGCGATGCCGAGCATGAACATGATGATGGCCGCATCGCGCCCGACCACCGGGTTGGCTATCCAGCCGATGTTCTTGCTGATGGCGGTGGCGTAGAGAACGATGGCAATCACGCCGAGCAAAAAGAGCAGCACCGAGAGCTTCGCGCCCGGTCGCTCGACGTAGGCCGCGCCGCCGCGCCGCTTCACCAGCCCCTGTTCGACGCGCTGGCGATACACCGGGTCGCGTTCGAGGTCGGCTTCAAAGAGATTGCACACGAAGGACGTGACCATGCAGGCGGTTAAAGTAGTCGGGATGCAGACGGCGAGAATGGTCAGATAGCCGACGCCGTAGGGTTCCAGCAGGCCGGAGAGAAAAATCACCGCCGCCGACACCGGCGAGGCGGTGATGGCGATTTGCGACGACACCACCGACACCGAAAGCGGAATCGACGGCTTCACCCCCTGCTCTTTCGCCACCTCGGCGATGACCGGCAGGGTCGAGAACGCCGTATGGCCGGTGCCGGCGAAGAAAGTGAGGAAATACGTGACCGCCGGGCCGAGATAGGTGATGTGTTTGGGGTTGCGGCGCAGCAGGACGCCGGCGAGATGCACCAGATAATCCAGCCCGCCCGCCACCTGCATCGCGGCGATGGCGGCGATGACCGACATGATGATGAGGATGACGTCGATGGGGATATAGACCTTGTCGCCGCTGACGCCGCCGGGGTCGAGTCCGAGCAGCGGGCCGAGCACCAGCAACCCGGCGCCGCCCGCGTAACCGATGGCGATGCCGCCCAGACGCACGCCGATGAAAATGGCCGCCAGCACGGTGAGCGCCTGCAACACGAAAAGGATTTGGGGGTCGAGAAATTCTTTCAGCATCGAATGCTCCTTGTTTAGCGGAAGTTTCACTTATTCCGAACGACCACTACAAGGCAATCCGACCGTGACGAACGAGATATTGCGTCACTCCGGAAGGTCTACAATGAACCCCGCTGGCATTCACCAACGCCAGCGTCAACCTTCCGCCGCGATGCCCAAGACCCCTACCCTGCCGCGCATGGCTTTGCTGCTGGCCGCTCTCACGGCCATCGGCCCGTTCGCCATCGACACCTACCTGCCGGCCTTCCACGACATCGAGACGACGCTCCCGGCCACGCCGCGCGACATGCAACTGACGCTCGCCATCTACATGGCGACTTTCGCCTTCATGTCGCTGTGGCACGGCGCGCTCTCCGATTGCTTCGGGCGACGCGCCGTCATCGTCACCGGCGGGGCGCTGTTTCTGGTCGCCTCGCTCATCTGCGCGCTGGCGCCGAGCAGCGGCTGGCTGCTGTTCGGGCGTGGCCTGCAAGGGATGGCGGCGGGCGCGGGCATCATCGTCGGACGGGCGATGATTCGCGACCTCTACTCCGGCGCGCTGGCGCAAAAGCTGATGTCGCGCGTGGCGACGATTTTCGCCATCGCCCCCGCCGCCGCGCCGATACTCGGCGGCTGGATTCTTTACCACGGCGGCTGGCGCGCGGTGTTCTGGTTTCTCGTCCTCTTTTCCGCCGCGCTGACGTGGATGGCGTGGAAGGAAGTGCCGGAAACGCTGCCGCCGGAAGCGAGGAAACCGCTCAAACCCGGTTCGCTCTTGCGCGCCTACGTCGGCATTTTCCGCAACCGCGAATTCCTGCTGCTCTCCGCCGTGCTGGCGCTCTGTTTCAACGGCTTTTTCGTGCACATCGCCGCCGCGTCCCGGTTCGTCAAGGATTTCCTCCA
>JAISSY010000064.1 GCA_031272995.1 Azoarcus sp. | reverse complement strand
TTCGGGTTTACGGTGGAGCACGTGGTAAAGACGGTAAAAGCCGAGGCGTAGGACTCATGACCCGATGCCCAAGCGGCGAATCCACCAATCCCCAACTTTGGAGAAAAAATGAACGAAATCATCTGCCCTCACTGCAAGAAGGCTTTCAAAATCGACGAGGCCGGGTTTGCCGATATTCTCAAACAGGTGCGTGACCGCGAGTTCGAGAAGGAGATAAACGAACGCATCAGGTTGCTGGAGCGGGAAAAGGATAGCGCGGTCAAGTTGGCGGAGGCCAATACGAAGAACGAATTGCAGGCCAGCGTCGCCAAGAAGGAAACCGAAATCGTCAAATTGAAGGCGGATAAGGAGGCTGAAATCAGCCGCTTGCAGGCGAAGATTTCGGCGGCGGAAACGGAGAAGAAACTGGCCGTTTCTGAGGCCGTCAACAAGGTCGAGAAAGAACGCAGCGAGCTTGCCAGCGCGTTGAAAATCAAGGAGCAAGAGAAGAAATTGCTGGAATCGTCGCTCAAGGAAAAACATGCGGCGGAACTCAAGTCGAAAGACGAGATGATTAATTATTACAAGGAAATGAAAGCGAAGCTCTCGACCAAGATGTTGGGCGAGACGCTGGAGCAGCATTGCGAGATTGAATTCAACAAGCTGCGCGCCACCGCCTTCCAGAACGCTTACTTCGAGAAGGACAACGACGCCAGAACCGGCAGCAAGGGCGACTACATCTTCCGCGAGGAAGACGGTGAAGGCAACGAACTCATCTCCATCATGTTCGAGATGAAAAACGAAGCCGACGAAACCGCCACCAAACACAAAAACGAGGATTTTCTGCGCGAACTGGACAAGGACAGGAACGAGAAGAAGTGCGAATACGCCGTTCTCGTGTCTTTGCTTGAATCCGACAGCGAGCTATATAACACCGGAATCGTCGACGTCTCGCACCGCTACGCGAAGATGTACGTCATCCGTCCGCAATTCTTCATTCCGATGATTACCCTGCTCCGCAACGCGGCGACCAATTCGCTCGCCTACAAATCCGAGCTTGCGCTGGTCAGGAAACAGAATATCGACATCACCAATTTCGAGGAAAAACTGAACTCGTTCAAGGACGGTTTTTCGCGCAATTACGAACTCGCCAGCCGCAAATTCAGAACCGCCATCGAAGAAATCGACAAGACCATCGACCATCTGCAAAAAACGAAGGAAAACCTGCTTTCCTCGGAAAACAATCTGCGGCTGGCCAACAACAAGGCCGAGGACTTGACCATCAAGCGTCTGACCCACGGCAACCCGACGATGAAAGCGAAATTCGAGGAAGCGGCGGGGGAATAACTGGAATAATGGGCGACTCATCGTAAGCAGCGCGCCCCGGACGCCGCCCGCCATGCCTTCCCTTTCGGTCTGGAAAAGCTACCGTTTCTCCCTCGTCCTGCTCGCCTCGATTCTCGTCGGCGCGGGCATCGGGCTGGCGTTTGGCGAGCGCGCGACGGCGCTCAAGCCTCTGGGGGAAATCTTCCTCAACCTGATGTTCACCGTCGTGGTGCCGCTGGTGTTCGTCACCATTTCCAGCGCCGTCGGCAACATGCTGAACATGCGGCGACTGGGCAGGATTCTGGGCTGGATGCTGGTGGTGTTCGTCGCCACGGGAGCGGTGGCGGCGGTGGCGATTCTGCTGGCGGTGAAGGCGTTTCCGCCTGCCGAGGGCGTGCAAATGGCGCTGGGCGCGGGCGAAGGGGTGGAGGCGATTCCGCTTGCCGAGGCGTTGGTGCGGGCGTTTACGGTGAGCGATTTCAGCGAACTGTTTTCGCGCCGGAACATGCTGCCGCTCATCGTTTTTTCGGTGCTGTTCGGCTTCTGCGTCAGCACCGTCGGCGGGCCGGAGAACCGCGTCGCCAAGCTGCTCGACGACTTGTCGCGCATCATGATGAAGGCGGTGGATGTCGTCATGCTGTACGCGCCCATTGGACTCGCGGCCTACTTCGCCACGCTGGTGGGCGAATTCGGCGCCGGCCTGCTGCAATCCTACGGGCGGGCGCTGGCGATATACGTGCCGCTGTGCGTGCTGTATTTCTTCGTCGCCTTTCCGCTTTATGCGTGGCTGGCAGGCGGGACGCCTGCGGTGCGGCGCTTCTTTCGCCACATCCTGCCGCCGGCGGTGACTTCGCTGGCGACGCAAAGCTCCATCGCCACCTTGCCGGTGAATCTCGAAGCGTCGGCGCGCATCGGCGTGCCCAAGGACGTGCGCGACATCGTGCTGCCCATCGGCGCGACCATGCACATGGAAGGCTCGGTGCTGGCGGCGATGTTGAAAATCGCCTTTCTGTTCGGCGTTTTCGGGCAGGATTTCGGCGGGCCGGGGCTGTATCTCGCCGCTTTCATGATTTCCATCATGGCCGGCGTGGTGATGAGCGGCGTGCCGGGCGGCGGGCTGATTGGCGAGATGCTCATCGTCAGCCTGTTCAACTTTCCGCCCGAAGCCTTTCCCATCGTCGCCACCATCGGTTTTCTGGTGGATGCGCCCGCGACCTGCATCAACGTCTGCGGCGACACGGTGTCGTCGATGCTGGTGGCGCGCTGCGTCGAGGGCAAGGATTGGCGGCGGGAGGGTGCGGCGGAGGGCGAATGGACGCAGGGCGGAAAGACGCGGGGCGAATAGTTATTCGACCCTACAGGTCGTGCGGTCTGTTCTGCTGGATGCGCTAAAATTTCGTTTTTTCGCAGCACATTTCAGGAGAACACGATGCCTATCAAGGTCGCCATCAACGGTTTCGGTCGTATCGGTCGCTCGACTTTTCGCGCCATCTACGAGCAGGGTTTGCAGGACGAATTCGACGTGGTGGCGATAAACGCGCCCGGCGGCGCGGCCACCAACGCGCATCTGCTCAAATACGACACCACCCACGGACGCTTCGGCGGCACGGTGGAAACCGTCGGCGAGGACGCGCTGGTGGTCAACGGCAAGCGCATCGCGCTCTACGGCACCCGCAACCCGAAGGAAGTCGATTGGGCCAAACACGGCGTCGAACTGCTGCTCGAATGCACCGGCGCTTACACCAGCAAGGAAAAGGCGCAGGCGTTGCTGGCGCAGGGCGCGAAAAGGGTGCTGATTTCCGCGCCGGGCGGAGACGACGTGGACGCCACCGTGGTCTATGGCGTCAACGAAGGCGTGCTTTCCTCCGCCATGACCGTGGTCTCGAACGCTTCCTGCACCACCAACTGTCTGGCGCCGGTGGCCAAGGTGCTCGCGGACAAAATCGGCATCAAGCAGGGGCTGATGACCACGGTGCACGCCTACACCAACGACCAGTTGACGGTCGACGGCAGCCACAAGGATTTGCGCCGCGCCCGCGCCGCCGCCGCCAACATCATCCCGACCAAGACCGGCGCCGCCAAGGCGGTGGGGTTGGTGCTGCCGCAGTTGAAAGGCAAGTTCGACGGCTTCGCGCTGCGGGTGCCGACGATAAACGTCTCGCTGGTGGATTTGACCTTCGTGCCGGAACGCCCGACCACGAAGGAAGAAGTGAACGGCCTGATTGCCGAGGCCGCCGCTGGCGCGTTGAAAGGCGTCCTCGCGGTCAACGACGAACCGCTGGTGTCGTCCGACTTCAACCACACCACCGTCTCCTCGACCTTCGACGCGACGCAAACCCGCGTGCTCACCGGCGCCGACGGTTCGACGCTGGTGAAGGTGCTGGCGTGGTACGACAACGAATGGGGCTATTCCTGCCGCATGTTGGATACGGCGCGGGCGTGGATGAAGGCGAAGTAAGGCGCGATGCGCGCCGACAGGAAAAAGGCCCGAAGATTTTCGGGCCTTTTCTTTTACGGTCGCGGCACCGGCATCGGCAGCGGCATCGGCGGTAGCGGCTGATTCTGCGTCGGCAAGGGCGGCAACGGCATGTCGCCCTGATTGCTTTGCGGCACCGGCGCGGGCGGCATGTAGTTTTCGGCGTTGGTCGGCGTGTTCATCAAATCGCGCAGCAGGTCGTCCTCCAGCGGACGCAGTTCGGGCGGCTTGCCGTCGGCGTAGTAATAATCCTCGCGCTCGCCGTTGTCGACCGGGGCGCTGGCGATGCCGGCCGGACGCGGCAGCGCCGTTTCCGGCATACCGTTCAGGGCGTAGCGCATGTAGTCGATCCAGATCGGCAGCGCCGCGCCGCCGCCGGTGGCGCTCTTGCCCATGTTGCGCGGAATCGGGTAGCCGAACCACACAATCGCGACCACCTGCGGGTTGTAGCCGCAGAACCACGCGTCCACCCAGTCGTTGGTGGTACCGGTCTTGCCGGCAAGGTCGCTGCGCCGCAGCGTGTTGGCCTTGACGCCGGTGCCGCGCCGCACGACGTCGTGCAGCATCGAATCCATGATCCATGCGTTGCGGGCGTCGATGACCCTTGGGGCGCTCTCGCCCGCCACCGGCGGGTCGACGCGCGCCAGCGTCTTGCCGTTGACGTCGAGAATTTCCTTCACCACGTAGGGATTGATGCGATAGCCGCCGTTGGCGAACACCGCGTAGCCGGTGGCCATCTCCCACGGCGAAGCCGCCCCCGCCCCAAGCGCCATGGTCAGGTAAGGCGGATGACGGGAGGTATCGAAGCCGAAGTTGGCGAGATAGCTTTGCGCGTACTGCGGCGTGATGTCCTCCAGCACGCGGATGGCGGGGATGTTCTTCGAGTGCACCAGCGCGTCGCGCAGCGTCATCAGGCCGGAGAACTTGTTGTCGTAATTGTGCGGCTCCCACGCGGCGCTGCCGGTGACGCCCTGCGGGTAGTAGAGCGGTTCGTCGACCAACATGGTGCCGGGGGCGTAGCCCTTTTCGAGCGCGGCGGAATAGATGAAAGGCTTGAAGCCGGAACCGGGCTGACGCCGCGCCATGGTGACGTTGTTGAACTGGTTGCGGTTGAAGTCGAAACCGCCCACCAACGCGCGCACCGCACCGCTGCGCGAGTCGATGGAAATGAGCGCCGCGTCGATTTCCGGCAACTGGGTGATTTCCCAACCTTTCTCGCCGATATTGCGGATGCGCACCAGCGCGCCGCGCCGCACGCGCTTGGGCGCGTTGTCGGCCAACTGCTGCGCCGCCAACCGCAGGCCGTCGCCGCTTATCTTGATGAACTGGCTGTTGCGATAGACGGTGACTTCCTTCGCCGCCGTGGCGGTGACGACCGCGAGCAGCATGTCGTCGTAGTCGCGCAGTTGTTTGTCTTCTTCGGCCGCTTTGGCGAGTTCGTCATCGAGTTGATCCTCGTTGAGATTGCCGTCGGGCAACACGATGTATTTTTCCGGGCCGCGATAACCGTGGTCGCGGTCGTAGCGCATTATCCCGGCGCGCACCGCCTCGTAGGCGGCTTCCTGCTCGGCGCGCGTAATGGTGGTGACGATTTTGATGCCCGCCGACGTGGCCTGTTCGCCGTATTGTCCGACGGCGATCTGGCGCGCGATTTCGGCGACGTACTCGGCGTGCACCGGACTCAGCACGCTCGGGTCGCGCGCAGCGCTGCCGCCGGTGGTCTTGAGCGGTTCGGCGAGCGCCTGATTGTATTGCTCCTCGTTGATGAAACCGACGGTGAGCATGCGGCGCAACACGTAACGCTGGCGCTTCTGCGCCCGGGTCGGGTTGGCGATCGGGTTGCCGCTGGAAGGCGCTTGCGGCAGCCCGGCGAGCATGGCGGCTTCGGCGAGCGAAAGATTGGCGAGCGTCTTGCCGAAATAGGTTTGCGCCGCCACTTCGAAGCCGTAGGCGCGCTGACCGAGATAAATCTGGTTGATGTACAGCTCGAGAATCTTGTCTTTGCTGAGATTGCGCTCGATCTTGAGCGCCAGCAGCAATTCGTAGAGTTTGCGAACGAGACTGCGGTCGAAGGTCAGGAAAAAGTTTTTCGCGACCTGCTGGGTGATGGTGGAAGCGCCCTGCTTGCGTCTGCCGAGCAGATTGGCGAGCGTCGCCCGCACGATGGCTTTCGGCACGAAGCCCTTGTGTTCGTAGAAATGCTCGTCCTCGGCGGCGATGAGCGCGTTCTTGAGGATAGCGGGAACGTTCTCGATCTTGACCACGGCGCGGCGTTCCTCGCCGATTTCCTTGATGAGATAGCCGTCGGCGGTATAGACGCGCAGCGGCACGCGCGGCCGGTAATCGGTGAGCGCATCGAGCGGCGGCAGTTTGGGCCAAATCAGCACCGAAACCGTGACCAGCGTGGCGACGCCGATCACCACCAGCGCGAACAATGCGGCAATCGAATAAATAATCCAGCGTTTTTGCAGTTGCATCCTGAACTCGTTTGAAATCCAAAGGTCGTCATTATAAGGAGGTTCGTGAGTCGAACGCGGTCATGCGTCCTGCCGCCGGTCAGTGATAAGCCCGTATAATGCCCGGCGCGCGCGTTCGGCCCGTCACGCTATCGCCCGCCCCGCGCCAATATCCCGTATTCCCCGGACATCATCATGACCCTGCAAGTAAAGAAACTCGCCGAACTCGACGTTCGCGGCAAAAAAGTCTTCATCCGCGCCGACCTCAACGTGCCGCAGGACGAAGCCGGCAACATTACTGAAGACACGCGAATTCGCGCATCGGTTCCCACGCTGCGCTATTGCCTCGACCACGGCGCGGCGGTGATGGTCACGTCCCACCTCGGTCGTCCGAGCGAAGGCAAGGTCGGCCCCGCCGACACGCTGGCGCCGGTGGCGGTGCGGCTCGGCCAGTTGCTCGGCCAACCGGTGCGCCTCATCGCCGATTGGGTGGACGGCGGCTTCACCGTCGCTCCGGGCGAAGTCGTGCTGCTGGAGAACTGCCGCTGCAACGTCGGCGAGAAGAAGGACGACGAGGCGCTCTCGCGCAAGATGGCGGCGCTCTGCGACATCTACGTAAACGACGCCTTCGGCACCGCCCACCGCGCCGAGGCCACCACGCACGGCATCGCCCGCTTCGCTCCCACCGCCTGCGCCGGCATGTTGATGAGCGCCGAAATCGACGCGCTCTCGCGCGCTCTCGGCAACCCGAAACGCCCGCTGGTCGCCATCGTCGGCGGCGCCAAGGTGTCCTCGAAGCTCACCATCCTCAAGTCGCTGGCCGAGAAGGTCGACCAACTCATCGTCGGCGGCGGCATCGCCAACACCTTCCTGCTCGCCAGCGGCAAGCGCATCGGCGCGTCGCTCGCCGAGCCTGATTTGGTCAAGGAAGCGCACACGGTCATCGACCTGATGCGCACGCGCGGCGCGGAAGTGCCGTTGCCGGAGGACGTGGTGGTGGCCGACGAGGTTTCGGCCCTTGCCCGCGCCAACACGGTGGCGGTCGACGCCGTCGGCGCCAACGACCGCATTCTCGACATCGGCCCGAAAAGCGCCGCGCATCTGGCGGAAATCGTCGCCCGCGCCGGAACCATCGTCTGGAACGGCCCGGTGGGCGTGTTCGAACACGCGCAGTTCGCCGAAGGCACCAAGACTCTGGCGACCGCCATCGCACGCTCGCCGGCGTTCTCCATCGCCGGCGGCGGCGACACGCTGGCGGCCATCGCCAAATTCGGCATCGGCAACGATGTCGGTTACATCTCCACCGGCGGCGGCGCTTTCCTCGAATTCCTCGAAGGCAAGACCCTGCCCGCCATCGCCGCGCTCGAAGCGCGCTTCGGGGGCTAATCCCGTGCCGCTCATCGAAGTTGGAGACATCACCCTCGAAGCCGTCTCGCACGGCGAACCCACCGCCCCGGCGATTCTGCTGATTCAGGGTTTGGGCACGCCGCTCACGCGCTGGCCCGCCGGTCTGATAGAAAAACTCGCCGACGCGGGTTTCTGCGTCATCGCCTTCGACAACCGCGACTCCGGCCTGTCCTCGCAGACCGACGACCTCGGCATGCCCGACATCAAGTGCCTGATGGGCATTCAGCCCTTCACCTGGGCCTTGCCGCCGATGCTACCGGCGCTGCCGATTCCCTACACCCTCGCCGACATGGCCGCCGACGCCGCCGGCCTGCTCGACGCGCTCGGCGTCTCCAAGGCGCACATCGTCGGCGCCTCGCTCGGCGGCATGATTGCGCAACTGCTGGCGGCGCATTACCCGGAGCGTTGCCTGTCGCTCACCTCCATCATGTCGTCGTCGAGCAATCCCTTCCTGCCGCCGCCGACCGCCGCCGCGCTGCATTCGCTGTTCGCGCCGCTGCCGGTGGCGCGCGACGAGGAGGCGCTCATCGAGGACAGCATCTGGCGACAAAAAGTGTTGATGAGTCCGGGCTACCCGACCTCCGACGCCGACCTGCGCGCCATGTTCGCCGCCGAGTTCCACCGCCACGGCTTCCACCCGCAAGGCGTCATCCGCCAACTCGCCACCCTGCTCACCGCCGGCGACCGTCGCCCC
>JAISSY010000189.1 GCA_031272995.1 Azoarcus sp. | reverse complement strand
GTGAAGCGTTCGCGGGCGGCGCTTTCCATGACGTCCATCGACGCCACGCCGGCTTTGAGGGCGGCCATTTCGTGCTGGATGCCGAAGTAGCCGATGGCGACGCAGGCGAGCAGCGCGGCGACGACCCAAAAGACGGCGCGACGGGTCGCCGCTCGGCCTGCGGCGACGAAAAGCAGCGCGAGCAGGTATATCGCGGTGCCGAGTCCAATCCACGCGATGTAGGTAAACAACTGCCCGGCGATGGCGCCGGCAAGGATGCGGTCGGGGGCGAGCATCTTGAACAGCACCGGGGCGGCGAGGTAGCCGACCGCCCACATGCCGCCTATCCATAGCGCGATGAGGACGCGCGCCAAGGCGTCGGCCAGGGCGAAGGCACGCGAGGCGCAGCGCGGCTCAGACATAGGAGACTTCGATGATTTCGTACTCGCGCGTGCCGCGCGGGGCTTCGACTTCGGCGACGTCGCCGGCGTATTTGCCGATGAGGGCGCGGGCGACCGGGGAATTGACCGAAATCTTGCCAACCTTGATGTCGGCTTCGTCGTCGCCGACGATTTGATAGGTGACGTTCTCGCCGGAATCCATGTCCTCCAGCGTCACCGTGGAGCCGAACACGCAACGACCGTCGGCGTCGAGCAGCGACGGGTCGATGATTTGGGCGTGGGCGAGCTTGTTCTCGACTTCGAGGATGCGGCCTTCGATGAAGCCCTGACGCTCCTTGGCGGCGTCGTATTCGGCGTTCTCGGAGAGGTCGCCGTGCGAGCGCGCCTCAGCGATGGCGGCGATGACCTTGGGGCGGTCGACGGTCTTGAGGCGATGCAGTTCGGCGCGCAGCGCCTCGGCGCCGGCGATGGTCAGGGGAGTTTTTTTCATCGGTCGTTCAGTTGTTCGTGAAGTTCTTGCAGGGCATAGACTTCCAGCCCGGCGAGATGACGCAGGCCCATGCACGCGGCCTGAGCGCCCTCGATGGTGGTGAATACCGTCACCTTGGCCGCCAGCGCGCTGACGCGGATGGAGCGCGAATCGGCCACCGCCTGACGCTTGCCTTCCACGGTGTTGATGACCAGCACGATTTCGTTGTTTTTAATCATGTCGACGATGTGCGGACGGCCTTCGTTTACCTTGTTGACCGCCGTCACCGGCAGGCCGGCTGCGGCGATGACCGAGGCGGTGCCGCGCGTGGCGACGAGAGCGAAGCCGAGTTCGTGCAGGTCGCGGGCGATTTCCACCGCCGCCGGACGGTCGGCGTGGCGCACGCTGATGAACACCTTGCCCGACGCGGGCAGTCGCACGCCGGCGCCGAGTTGGCTCTTGACGAAGGCTTCGGGGAAGCTCTTGCCCACGCCCATGACTTCGCCGGTCGATTTCATCTCCGGGCCGAGAATGGTGTCGACGCCGGGGAATTTGACGAAGGGAAAAACGGCTTCCTTCACCGAGTAATACCCCGGCACGATTTCTTCGCTGACGCCCTGACTTTTCAGGCTTTGCCCGGCCATGCAGCGCGCGGCGATTTTCGCCAGTTGCAGCGAGCACGCCTTGGAGACGAAAGGCACCGTGCGCGAGGCGCGCGGATTGACTTCGAGCACGTAGACGATGCTGTCGTCGCCCTCGCCCTGAATGGCGAACTGCACGTTCATCAGGCCGCAGACGTTGAGCGCCTTCGCCATCGCCTTCGTCTGGCGGCGCAATTCGTCCTGAATCGCGGGGGTGAGCGTGTAGGGCGGCAGCGAGCAGGCGGAGTCGCCCGAATGCACGCCCGCCTGTTCGATGTGCTCCATGATGCCGCCGATGACGATGTCTTCGCCGTCGGCGAGCGCGTCGACGTCGACTTCGGTGGCGTCGTTCAGGAAGCGGTCGAGCAGCACCGGCGATTCGTTGCTCACCTTCACCGCCTCGCGCATGTAGCGTTCGAGGTCTTTCTGCTCATGGACGATTTCCATCGCCCGCCCGCCGAGCACGTAGGACGGACGCACCACCAGCGGATAGCCGATTTCGGCGGCCAGCCGCACGGCGGCTTCCGGCGTGCGCGCGGTGCGGTTGGGCGGCTGGCGCAGGCCGAGGTCGTTCAGGAGCTTCTGGAACCGCTCGCGGTCTTCGGCGGCGTCAATCATGTCCGGACTGGTGCCGATGATGGGCACGCCGTTCTGCTCCAGCGCGCGGGCACGTTTGAGCGGCGTCTGGCCGCCGAACTGGACGATGACGCCCTCAGGCTGTTCGACATGGACGATTTCCAGAATGTCTTCGAGCGTGATTGGCTCGAAATAGAGGCGGTCGGAAGTGTCGTAGTCGGTGGAGACGGTTTCCGGGTTGCAGTTGACCATGATGGTTTCATAGCCATCGTCGCGCAACGCCAGCGCCGCGTGCACGCAGCAGTAGTCGAATTCGATGCCCTGCCCGATGCGGTTCGGCCCGCCGCCGAGCACCATGATTTTCTTCCTGTCGGTGGGGCGCACCTCGCATTCTTCCTCGTAGGTCGAATACATATAGGCGGTGGAAGTGGCGAATTCGGCGGCGCAGGTATCGACGCGCTTGAACACGGGTCGCACGCCGAGCGCCTGCCGGGCGAGACGCACGGCGGTTTCGTCGGCGCCGAGCAGCTTGGCGAGACGACGGTCGGAGAAACCCTTGCGCTTCAGGTCGCGCATTTCCGCCGCGCCGAGCGCCTTCAGCGAACGCCCGGCGAGCGCCTTCTCGGAAGCCACGATGTCCTCGAGTTGGGCGAGGAACCACGGGTCGATGCTGGTCAGTTGGAACACGCGCTCCAGCGAATAGCCTTCGCGGAACGCCTGCCCGACGTACCAGATGCGCTGCGCGCCGGGGTTGGCGAGTTCGTGGTCGAGGTCTTCCTGGTCGGTTTCCACCTCGTCGAGTCCGTAGACGCCCACTTCCAGCCCGCGCAGGGCTTTCTGGAACGATTCCTGAAAGGTGCGCCCGATGGCCATCACCTCGCCCACCGACTTCATCTGCGTGGTGAGGCGGTCCGGCGCTTGCGGGAATTTCTCGAACGCGAAGCGCGGCACCTTGGTGACCACGTAGTCGATGGACGGCTCGAAGGAAACCGGGGTGGCGCCGCCGGTGATGTCGTTCTTCAACTCGTCGAGCGTATAGCCGACGGCGAGCTTGGCCGCCACCTTGGCGATGGGGAAGCCGGTCGCCTTCGAGGCCAAGGCGGATGAACGCGACACGCGCGGATTCATCTCGATGACTATCATCCGCCCGTCGCGCGGGTCGATGGCGAACTGCACGTTGGAGCCGCCGGTATCGACGCCGATTTCGCGCAGCACCGCGATGGAGGCGTTGCGCAGGATTTGATATTCCTTGTCGGTGAGCGTCTGCGCCGGCGCGACGGTAATCGAGTCGCCGGTATGCACGCCCATCGGGTCGAGGTTTTCAATCGAGCAGACGATGATGCAGTTGTCCTTCTTGTCGCGCACCACCTCCATCTCGAACTCTTTCCAGCCGAGCAGCGATTCCTCGATGAGCAGTTCGTTGGTCGGGCTGGCCTCCAGCCCGCGCTTGCAAATCTCCTGAAACTCCTCGTTGTTGTAGGCGACGCCGCCGCCGGTGCCGCCGAGCGTGAAACTGGGCCGAATGATGACCGGAAAGCCGATGCCGCCCTGTACCTGCACGGCTTCCTCCATGCTGTGCGCGATGCCGGAGCGCGCCGAACCCAGTCCGATGCGGGTCATCGCATCCTTGAACTTGAGGCGGTCTTCGGCCTTGTCGATGGCCTCGCGCGACGCGCCGATGAGTTCGACGCCGTATTTTTCCAGCACGCCGTTCTTGGCGAGGTCGAGCGCGCAGTTGAGCGCCGTCTGCCCGCCCATCGTCGGCAGGATGGCGTCGGGGCGTTCCTTCTCGATGATTTTTTCCAGCACCTGCCAGACGATAGGCTCGATGTAGGTGACGTCCGCCGTGCCGGGGTCGGTCATGATCGTCGCCGGGTTGGAATTGACCAGTACGACGCGATAGCCCTCCTCGCGCAAGGCTTTGCACGCCTGCGCGCCGGAGTAGTCGAACTCGCACGCCTGCCCGATGATGATCGGGCCGGCGCCGATGATCAGGATGGTCTGGATGTCTGTACGTTTAGGCATTTTGGGGGTGCCTTGAATCGAATAAAAGTTGTTTGAGCCTTGGGACGTCGTCAACGTTGCCGCTGATGAGTTCCACTTCGTTGGCTTCCTCGCATACGCAGTGGAAAAGGTCGAAACTGCGTTTGTCCAGCCAATCAGGTCTTGTCCCTTGGTTTTGATTCACAGCAAAACGAAACGCGGCGGCGGCTCGACGACCGTGCGCCTCGCTGACTTCAAGGTATTTGAAACCCAAGTCATTCAGTTTTTTTTCCATCACTTCAGGATTCGCGCAGTTGCGCAGCGCCTCATAGAAAATCAGGGGCGTGATCCGAAATCTGGTGTCCGGATCGCCTGCAAGCTTCTCAACCACTTCGCGCCGTTTGCGGTCAACCTCACCCACTTGACCACTATCAAACGCGGAAATCAGGTAGTCGGAGTCAAGCAATATTTTCCGGGTCATGCTGCCCCCGCTTTCTGCTCTTGAAGCAGCGATAACATGTGTTGTTTGAGATCAGACTGGTCGTCGTCATCGTCCAGCGCGTTGAGATTCACGTTCAATCCATCTTGCAAAACATCGACGAAAAGACGCCGATTGGGATGACGGATAATTTGGCTGCGAACAACACCATCGTCATCACGCTTAAGTAGATAGGCTTCCTTTTCCTTCAGTTGTTTCAAGACTAAAGGCGAATGTGTCGCAATATAGAAAGTCGTATTGGGTAGCAACTTCTTCAGGCAAGGAATGATCTTTACTTGCCACTCGGCGTGCAAATGCGCGTCGATCTCGTCGATCAGAACGATGCCACGCACATTTTGCAGTTGTTTTTCGTTGGTAAAAGCAGCATAGCCTGTAATGATGGCTTGCACTAGTTTGACTAGTGAAATATAACCAGAACTCAGTGCCCCAAGTTCTTGAGGCTCCTTTCCCAATTTCAGAAACACGTTGCCTTCGCCATCAATTGCCAAATATTTTGAATCAATATTTGGATCAACAGCATTCAACATAGACACAACCGTTCTTATCTCAAGACCTCTGTTATCTCTTGATTTTTGGTATGGATTGTCTGATTTCGCCCGTTCAATGAACCACTCACGAGTATCACCATACATCCCTAAACTACTTAAACCACCATTAGTAAATGATTGCCCAATTTCATAAAAATATTTTTCTTGGCGATCTCCAAATGAACCGAACGTACTCGCATAACGCCTTTGCGGCTTATGCAAACTCATGCGATGTTCCGCGCCAAGAAACACGACGGGGCATGAGTGTTTGTATGCCGAATCTCGCCGACCAAACACAGGACGTCGTTGTGATTCAAACGTAACCCCATTCACCGTATCTTGCATGCGCGCCATCAGACTCCATTTAACTTCAGCATGTATGGAAAATTTTTGAGTGAAATCTTTATTCGTTAGCAATAAAAACTGATATATCGCCTCCAAACATTTCGTCTTCCCGATCCCGTTCTTCCCAAACAGGACATACACCCGCTGCTCCGGCGCGAAATGCAACTCCACACGGCCAACCCCGCGTAAGCCTTCAATCGTCACATCGGTCAACATAGCAGTCGTCCTCCGTATGGGTTCAGGCACGCGCCGCGTCCATCATCTTCACGAAGCGGTCGAACAAATAGGCCACGTCGTGCGGGCCGGGGCTGGCCTCCGGGTGACCCTGAAACGAGAACGCCGGCACGTCGGTGCGCGCGATGCCCTGGTTGGAACCGTCGAACAGCGACACGTGCGTGACGCGCAGGGTGTCGGGCATCGTTTGCGGGTCGATGGCGAAGCCGTGGTTCTGGCTGGTGATGAGCACCTGTCCGGTGTCGAGATCCTTCACCGGATGGTTGGCGCCGTGGTGGCCGAACTTCATCTTCA
>JAISSY010000049.1 GCA_031272995.1 Azoarcus sp. | reverse complement strand
GCCGTCATGAAGTCGCTGGTTTGGACGGCGCGCAGGGCTACTACGTAGTCGTAGGTGCGACCGTCGCCCATGACGCCGACGCTTTTGACCGGGAGGAAGACGGCGAAAGCCTGACTGGTGAGGTCGTACCAGTTTTTGCCGCTGTTGGGTTCGACGGTGCTGCGCAACTCGTCGGTGAAGATGGCGTCGGCGCGGCGCAGAAGCTCGGCGTATTCGAGCTTCACTTCGCCGAGGATGCGCACGCCGAGGCCGGGGCCGGGGAAGGGATGGCGATAGACCATCTCCGGCGGCAGGCCGAGGGCGACGCCAAGTTCGCGCACTTCGTCCTTGAATAGCTCGCGCAACGGCTCAAGAAGCTTCAAGCCGAGGGTTTCGGGCAGGCCGCCGACGTTGTGGTGGCTTTTGATGGTGGCGGCCTTGCGGGTTTTGGTGCCGCCGGATTCGACCACGTCGGGGTAGATGGTGCCTTGCGCCAGCCATTTGGCGTTGGCGAGTTTCTTGGCTTCGGCCTGAAAGACTTCGACGAATTCGGCGCCGATGATTTTGCGTTTGCGTTCCGGGTCGGCGACGTCGGCGAGCTTGGCCATGAATTGCGCCGAGGCGTCGATGTGCAGCACTTTGGCGTGCAGGCGTCCGGCGAACATGTCCATCACCATCCGGGCTTCGTTCAGGCGCAACAGGCCGTGGTCGACGAAAACGCAGGTAAGGCGGTCGCCAATGGCGCGGTGGATGAGCGCCGCCGCCACCGAGGAATCGACGCCGCCGGAGAGTCCGAGCACCACTTCCTCGTCGCCGGTCTGGGCGCGGATGCGGGCGACGGCTTCCTCGATGTAGTTGCCCATGACCCAATCGCCGGCGCAGCCGCAAACCTCGCGCACGAAACGGGTGAGGATGGCGGCGCCCTGCACGGTATGGGTGACTTCGGGGTGGAATTGCACGCCGAAGAGGCGGCGTTTGGCGTCGAACATGCCGGCAATCGGGCAACTGGCGGTGGAGGCCATCAGCGCGAAGCCGGGCGGCAATTTGGTGACCTTGTCGCCGTGGCTCATCCACACCTTGAACATGCCGTGGCCTTCGGCGCTGGTGAAATCGGCGATGCCGTCGAGCAAGGGGCTGTGGCCGTGCGCGCGCACCTCGGCGTAGCCGAATTCGCGCGTGTCGCTCCAACTGACTTCGCCGCCGAACTGCACCGCCATCGTCTGCATCCCGTAGCAGATGCCGAGCACCGGCACGCCCGCGTCCCACACCGCTTGCGGGGCGCGCAACTGGCGGTCTTCGTAGGTGCTGGCGTGGCTGCCGGAGAGGACGATGCCCTGCGGCGCGAAGGCGCGGATGAAATCGTCGCCGACGTCGCTAGGGTGGATTTCGCAATAAACGTGCGCCTCGCGCACCCGGCGGGCGATCAGCTGCGTGACCTGCGAGCCGAAATCGAGAATGAGGATTTTCTGGTGGGCCATGAACGGCGCTCAACTCACTTGATAATTCGGCGCTTCCTTGGTGATTTGCACGTCATGGACGTGCGACTCGCGCATCCCCGCCGAACTGATCTGCACGAATTGGGCGCGCGCGTGCATGGCGGCGATGTTCTCGCAGCCGAGATAGCCCATCGAGGCGCGCAGGCCGCCCATCAGTTGATGGATGACCGCCGCCGTCGGGCCTTTGTACGGCACGCGGCCTTCGATGCCTTCGGGCACCAGTTTGTCGATGTTGGAGGAGGAATCCTCCTGAAAGTAGCGATCCGCCGAGCCTTTTTCCATCGCGCCGAGCGAACCCATGCCGCGATAGGATTTGTAGGAACGGCCCTGAAACAGCACCGTCTCGCCGGGGGCTTCCTCGGTGCCGGCGAACAGGCCGCCGAGCATGACGCAATTCGCCCCGGCGGCGAGCGCCTTGGCGATGTCGCCGGAAAAGCGGATGCCGCCGTCGGCAATCATCGGCACGCCGCTGCCGACGAGCGCGCCGGCCACGAGGTCGATGGCGGTGATTTGCGGCACGCCGACCCCGGCGACGATGCGGGTGGTGCAAATCGAACCCGGCCCGATGCCCACTTTGACGCCGTCGGCGCCGGCGTCGACCAGCGCCTTGGCGGCTTCGCCGGTGGCGATGTTGCCGCCGACGACTTCGATGTGCGGAAAGTTTTTCTTCACCCACGCGACGCGGTCGATGACGCCCTGCGAGTGACCGTGCGCGGTGTCGACGACGATCATGTCGACGCCGGCTTCGGCCAGCCGTTCGGCGCGTTCTTCGGTGCCGGCGCCGACGCCGAGCGCCGCGCCGACGCGCAGGCGGCCTTGTTCGTCCTTGGCGGCGAGCGGGTGTTCGGTCGCCTTCATCATGTCCTTGACGGTGATGAGTCCGCTCAATTCGCCAGCGTCGTTCAGCACCAGCACGCGCTCCAGACGGTGGCGGCGCAGCAGTTCGCGCGCTTCGTCGAGGGTGGCGCCCTCTTTCACGGTTACGAGGCGCTCTTGCGGGGTCATGATTTTTCGCACTTCCTGGTCGAGATTGTTCTCGAAACGGGTGTCGCGGTTGGTGACGATGCCCACCACTTTGCCGCCCTCGACCACCGGCACGCCGGAGAAATGATGCTGGCGTTGCAGCGCGATGACTTCACCCACGGTCATCGTCGGCGGAATCGTCACCGGGTCTTTGAGCACGCCAGATTCGTGGCGCTTGACCTTGTGCACCTCGGCGGCCTGTTCGGCGGGGGAAAGGTTCTTGTGCACCACCCCGATGCCGCCTTCCTGCGCCAGCGCAATGGCGAGGCGCGCTTCGGTCACGGTGTCCATCGCCGCCGATACCAGCGGGATGTTGAGGACGATTTTTCGGGTCACATGGGTGGAAAGCCCCACATCGCGCGGCAGCACCGTGGAGTGGGCGGGGACGAGAAGGACGTCGTCGAACGTCAGCGCCTTCTGAATCACGCGCATGATTTTTTTCCTTTCGGGCAAAGGCGAATTATACAAAGCTAGCCGTTACCCGCGAAAGCGGGATTACTGGAGAACCGGAAATGATGCGCGCCGCCTCGCTTGCCGCCTTGCTCACCCTCGCTCTGGTCGCCTTGCCGGCGGGGGGGGAGATTTACAAGTGGAAGGATAAGGATGGGAAGGTGCATTTTTCGGATATTCCGCCGGTGGGGGTGGATGCCAAACCTGCTGGCAGGCAAACCGCGCCTTCGCCGTCAGGGGTTTCCGATTCGCCCGATATCGAATCGGAAACCCCTGACGGCGAAGGCGCTGGAGGGAGCGCCATTCCCAAGGCGGCTGCTGGTAAAAGTCAGGCGGAGCGCGACCTTGAGTTTCGGCAGCGGCGCGAGGCGGAGGCCAAGGCGAAACAGAAGGCTGCGCAGGATACCGCCAAGGCGGAACGACGCGCCGCGGATTGCGAACGCGCCAAAATCCAACGCGCCGCGCTCTCCAGCGGGCAGCGCGCAGCACGCCCCACGGGAGACGGCGGGCGGACGTTTCTGACTATGGAAGAACGTGAAGCGGAAATCTCGCGCGCGCAGGAGCTCATCGACGCGTTTTGCGACGAGAAGAACTAGACCGCCCCTGCTTCGCCGCCGCCGCGCTTCATCACTTTGCCTTCCTCGGCGCGTTTTTTGCGCACCGCTTTCGGGTCGGCGATTAGCGGACGGTAGATTTCCACACGGTCGTGCTCGCGCAACACGGTGTCGGGCTTGGCGGGCTTGGAGAAGATGCCGAGCTTGTTGGCGCCGTCGAGGTCGATGCCGGGGTATTTCAGCAGCAGGCCGGAGGCTTCCACCGCCTCGCGCGCCGTGGCGCCCTCCGGCACCGTCAACGACACCACGTCCTGCTGATGTTGCAGGGCGTAGACCACTTCCACCTTGATGAACTCGCTCATGCGCGCTGCGCTCCGTAGACCTCGCCGGCGCGTTTGACGAACGCTTCGACGAAGGTGTTGGCGATATGGCTGAAAACCGGGCCGAGCACTTTTTCCAGCAACCGGTTCGAAAACTCGTAATGCAGGTCGAACTCCACCTTGCAGGCCGCATCCCCCAACGGCGTGAAGCGCCAAGCGCCGTCGAGGCGCTTGAACGGCCCGTCGGTGAGATGAATGTGCATCTCGGTCGGATAGACCTTGGGGTTCTCGGTGCTGAAATGCGCTTTCAGCCCGTGATAGTTGATGTGCAGCCGCGCGGCAGTAATCGTTTCCGTGCGCGCAATCAACTCCGTGCCGCCGCACCAGGGCAGAAAGCGCGGGTAATCCTCGCAGCGGTCGACCAAGTCGAACATCTGCGCGGGGGTGAATTCAATCAGGACTTTCTTGTGAACGTCGGCCATCGGCGCGGAGGGTGAAGCTGATAAGATGCGCGATTCTAACGCAAAGCCCGCACCCCAAGCCGCTTCCCCCACCGCCATGAGCATCATCGAGAACCGCAAGGCCCACCACGATTTCTTCATCGAGGAAAGGTACGAGGCCGGTCTGGCGCTCGAAGGTTGGGAAGTGAAAGCCATCCGCGCCGGGCGCGCCAACATCAAGGAAGCCTACGTCATCGTGCGCGGCGAGGAGCTTTTCGTCCTCGGCATGCACATCACCCCACTGGCGAGCGCCTCCACCCACGTCAAGGCCGACCCCACCCGCACCCGCAAACTGCTGCTGCACGGTCGCGAAATCGCCCGCCTCATCGGCAAGGTCGAACGCGCCGGCTACACGCTGGTGCCGCTCGACCTGCACTGGCTCAAGGGGCGCGTGAA
>JAISSY010000128.1 GCA_031272995.1 Azoarcus sp. | reverse complement strand
AAATACTGCTCGCGCCGCACTTTCGCCCACGCCGAATAAATGCCGAGCGTCAGAATGGAAAGCAGCAGATTGACGATCCAGATGCGGAAATACTCGCCGCCGGAGCCGGTGAATTGCAGCCGATGTTCGACGACGGCTTCATCGGCGGCGGGTTGGACAGGCGCCGGTTCGGCGTCGGGCGTCTCGATGGCAAGGTCTTGTTCCGACAAAATATGTTCCTCTGCTCAGGTGCATGACGGTCGAAAGCCGCGATGTTAATCCAACCGTGCTTTCCGGTTTGACATTTCCTTTGGAGCGGACTACCTTCGCGCACTTCCAGCGCCGATTTGAACCATAGCTTGCGGGCGCTCAACAAATCCGGCTAAAGCGAGGGCAACCCAGTCAGCTCCCGCCCGGCTGGGTTTTTCGTTTCAGAAAGAACGCCACATGACTGACATCGCTCGCTCCGCCCGCTCCGTCGGCATCGTCGCGCCGCAGACGGCGCGCTTCGCCGAGGCGCTGCCGCTGCAAAGCGGCGAGCGGCTCGATGGCTACGAACTGGTCTACGAGACCTACGGCGAACTGAACGCCGCGCGCAGCAACGCCGTGCTGGTGTGCCACGCGCTCTCCGGCTCGCACCACGTCGCCGGACGCTACGCCGGGGACGACGACGATGGCTGGTGGGACAACATGGTGGGGCCGGGCAAACCGCTCGACACCGACAAATTCTTCGTCATCGGCGTCAACAACCTCGGCGGCTGTCACGGCTCGACCGGGCCGCGCTCGATCAACCCGGCCACCGGCAAACCGTGGGGCGCGGATTTCCCCTTCGTCACCGTCGAGGACTGGGTGAACGCGCAGGCGCGGCTGGCCGACCAACTCGGCATCGACAGCCTTGCGGCGGTCATCGGCGGCAGTCTGGGGGGGATGCAGGCGCTCTCATGGACGCTGCAATATCCGCAGCGCGTGCGGCACGCGGCGGTGATCGCCTCCGCGCCCAAGCTCTCGGCGCAGAACATCGCCTTCAACGAAGTGGCGCGGCAGGCGATTCTGACCGACCCCGATTTCCACGACGGCAACTTCTACGAGCACGGCAAGGTGCCGGAGCGCGGGCTGCGGCTGGCGCGCATGGTCGGGCACATCACCTATCTGTCCGACGACGCCATGGGCGAGAAATTCGGGCGCGCGCTGCGCCACGGCAAGGCGCTCTACAGCTACGACGTCGAGTTCGAAATCGAATCCTATCTGCGCCATCAGGGCGACAAGTTCGCGCGCGAGTTCGACGCCAACACCTATCTGCTCACCACCAAGGCGCTCGACTACTACGACCCCGCCTTCGCGCACGGCGGCGATCTGGTGGCGGCGCTGGCGGCGGCGCGCGCCGGTTTTCTCGTCGTCGCCTTCACCACCGATTGGCGTTTCGCCCCGGAGCGCTCGCGCGAAATCGTCTATGCGCTGGCGCATAACGAACTCGACGTCAGCTACGCCGAAATCGACTGTCCCGCCGGGCACGACTCCTTCCTGCTCGCCGACCCCCAATATCACGCCGTGCTGGCGGCGTGGTTCGACCGCATCGAGGTGTGAGATGGCCGGTTATCGTTACGATTACGACGTCATCGCGCGCTGGATAGAACCGGGCGAAAAGGTGCTCGACCTCGGGTGCGGCGACGGCGATTTGTTGCGCCACCTCATCGCCGCCAAGAACGTGCGCGGCTACGGGGTGGAGAACGACCCCGAAAAAGTGGTCGCCTGCGTGCGTAACGGCATCAACGTGATTCAGTCCGACATGAACCGGGGACTGACCGAATTCGACGACGGCTTTTTCGACCACGTCATCATGAGTCTGTCCCTGCAAGCGATGCACAACACGCAGGGCATATTGGCCGAGATGCTGCGCGTCGGGCGCGAGGCGGTAGTGAGCTTCCCGAACTTCGGCTACTGGCGACACCGTCAGAGCATCCTGCACGGTCGGATGCCGGTGTCGAGAAGCCTGCCGTATCAATGGTTCGACACCCCCAACGTGCGTTTCTTCACCATCGACGACTTCGAGGCGCTGTGCGAACAGAACGGCATCGCCATTCGCGGGCGGCTGGCCTTCGACGAAGGCAAGGCGGTCGAGGAGGAACCGAATCTTTTCGCCAGCGTGGCGGTATATCGGCTCGGACGGGATTGATTTCACATCGGGCGTGTCGCGCCGGACACGGGCGACGACGCGTCCGCTTATAATGGCGGCATCCCCCTTTTCCCCGGATTCGTCATGCAACGCTCCGCCGTCGTCGTCACTCTTTTGTCCACAATCGTCCTCACCCTCGCCGGCTGCGGCGGGCGCGTCGAGGACACCCGCCCCGGCCAGCCGGTCAAACATCGTCAGGAAGCGTTCAAGGCGCTGCTGCGCGCCTTCGAGCCGGTCGGGCTCATGCTGCACGACGGCGCCTTCGACGCCGAACGGCTGGCGAAGCTGAACGAGGCGCTCGCCGCCGCGCGCGACGTGCCGTTCGGGTATTTCGCTCCCGATACCGATTACCCGCCGAGCAAGTCGCGCCCGGAAGTGTGGAGTCAGCCGGAGAAATGGCAGGCGGCGCGGCAACGGTTCGTCGCCGCCACCGACGCGCTCAAGGCTGCCGGCGACGCCGACGCGGCGCAAAAGGCCTACGACGAGGCGCGCGCCAGTTGCAAAGCCTGCCACGACGCCTTCCGGCAGCGCTGAGAAGCGGCGATGCACTCGATTGAAGTCTTGCTGTTCATGTTGCTGGCGGTCATCGTCAGCAGCTACGTGACGCGGGTGGTGCCGTTTTCGGTGCCGGTGCCGCTGGTGCAGATCGGTCTCGGTGTGCTGATCGCGGCGTTTTCGCAAAACGCCATGGCGCTGAACCCGGAAATCTTCTTCCTCATCTTCTTGCCGCCGCTGCTCTTTCTCGACGGCTGGCGCATTCCCAAGACCGGCCTCTTTCACGACAAGGCGGTCGTGGTCGGGCTGGCTTTCGGGCTGGTGTTCTTCACCGTCGTCGGCGCCGGTTATCTGATTCATTGGGTGATTCCCGCGATGCCGCTGTCGGTGTCGTTCGCGCTCGCGGCGGTGGTGTCGCCCACCGATCCGGTGGCGGTGTCGTCGGTGGTGTCGCGCGGCCCGTTTCCGAAGCGGCTGATGCACATTCTGGAAGGCGAATCGCTGCTGAACGACGCTTCCGGTCTGGTGTGCTTTCGCTTCGCGGTGGCGGCGACGATGACCGGGGCGTTCTCGCTCGGCGACGCTTCGCTCACCTTCGTGTGGCTGGCCTCGGCGGGGCTGGCGACCGGCGTCGGCGTGACGCTCGCCATCGCCCACGTGCAACGCTGGCTGTCGCGCCTGTGGGGCGAGGAAAGCGGCGCCGCCATCCTCACCAATCTGCTGATGCCGTTCGGCGCCTATCTGGTGGCCGAGCACATCCACGCTTCCGGCATTCTCGCCGCCGTCGCCGCCGGGGTGACGATGAGCTACGTCGAGATGAGCGGTCGCGCGCTCGCCACCACCAGAGTGCAGCGCGCGGCGGTGTGGGACACGGTGCGCTTTACCTTGAACGGCCTGATGTTCGTGCTGCTCGGCGAACAACTGCCGCAAATCGTCGGACGCGCCGCCACCGCGGTGCAGGAGGTCGGACAACGTTCGAGCCTGTGGCTGGTGGTCTATGCGCTGTTCATCGTCGTCATTCTCGCCGTGCTGCGCTACGCGTGGGTGTGGATGTGCTGGCACGCGATTCTGCTGCGGGCGCGCTTCGAGGGGCGCGAAGTTAACGCCCCCAATTCCCGCGTGGTGGCGATCATGTCGCTCTCCGGCGTGCGCGGCGCGATTACCTTGGCGGGCGTGCTGTCGCTGCCGCTGCTGCTGCCGGACGGCACGCAATTTCCGGCGCGCGACCGCGTCATCTTCCTTGCCGCCGCCGTGATTCTGTTTTCGCTCGTTCTCGCCAGCGCCCTGCTGCCGCGTCTGCTGCAAGGGTTGAACGTGACCGTTTCCGAGAGTCACGACGACGACGTCGAGGAGGAGGAAGAAGCCGTGCGCCAAGCCGCGGTCGCGGCAATCAAGGCGGTCGAGGACGCCAGCCACGCGCTCAAGACCGACGACGCCGCCGAGGCCGAGCTTTACACGCAGGCGATGTTGCGGGTGATCGAAACCTACAAGACCCGCCTCGCCCCCGACGAGCTGTTCGCGGTCAGCGAAGGTCAAACCCTGCGCGCCGCCGACGAAGTCGAAGCGAAATTGCGTCTGGCGGCGCTGCAAGCCGAGCGTCGCGTCATCTTCGGCCTTGCGCGCATCGGTCGCATTTCCGACGAAGTGTCGCGTCGGCTGGTGCGCCAGATCGATCTGGTCGAAGCGCGCTACCACTGAGCGCCGCCGAAGCGTTCTGTTTCGAGATGTATATTTCCTTGTCCGCCCGGCGACGGGCGGCGACAATGCGCCTCTTTGCGCGCCATTCCGACCGGAGACTTTCATGCGTCGTCCATGCCAATCGCTGCTCTTTGCCGCTTCCCTGCTGCTGACGTTCGCCGCCGGCGCCGCCCGCGCCGACGAGGAGGGCGTGCGCAAGGGCGTCGAAGCCTTCATTGGCGCGCCGGTGCCGGTGGTGCAGACGGTGACGCGCATTCCGCAGGGCGGCCTGTATGAAGTGGTGCTCGTCAGCGGCGAGGTGATTTACACCGACGATGCGGTGAGTTTCTTCATCGACGGCAGCATCATCGACACCGCCACGCGCCGCAATCTCACCGCCGAACGCCTCGCCAGACTCGCGGCCATCGACTTCAAGACCCTGCCGCTGGAGCAGGCGATCAAGCGCGTCAACGGCAACGGCAAGCGCGCGCTCGCCACTTTCGAAGACCCCAATTGCGGCTTCTGCAAGAAATTGGGGCAGGAATTGCAGAAGGTGAAGAACGTGACCATCTACACCTTCCTGTTGCCGATTCTGTCGCAGGATTCTAGGGACAAGTCGCGCGACGTGTGGTGCGCCAAGGACAAGGCCGCCGCGTGGGTGGCGTGGATCGTCGACGGCAAAACCCCGAAGAAAGCCGAATGCGACCTCGCCGCCATCGAACGCAACGTCGCCCTCGGTCGCCAACTGCGCATCAACGGCACGCCGACGATTTTCCTCACCGACGGCACCCGCATCGGCGGTTACCGATCGGCGGAAGACCTCGAAGACGCCCTGCAAATCGCCGCGACGGCGACGAAAAAATAAATTTATTTGGGCAGCAGCACCCACATCTGCCCCTGCTGCTTCATCTTCCCCGCCTGCGCCCCCGCCTCGGCGCCAAAACCCCAAAAAAAGTCGGCGCGTACGCCGCCCTTGATGGCGCTGCCGGTGTCTTGCGCCATCATCAGACGACCGAGCGGGCGTTGCGTCAGCGGCCAAGTGGTGGCGAGGAAAACCGGTGCGCCGAGGGGAATGTAGGCGGGATCGACCGCGATGCTGCGACCGCCGGTGAGCGGCACGCCCAGAGCGCCGGTGGGGCCGGCGTCGCCTTGCGGCATTTCGCGGAAGAATACGTAGCGCGGATTGACGTTGAGCAGTTCGTCGAGGCGATTGGGATGGCTGCGCGCCCATTGCTGGATGCCCTGCATCGACGCTTGCCCGGCGCTCAGTTCGCCGCGCTCGATTAGCCACGTGCCGATGGAACGATAGGTTTGACCGTTGTGGTCGGCGAAGCCGAGCCGCACGCGAGAGCCGTCGGGCAGTTCGACCTGACCGGAGCCTTGTACCTGCAGGAAGAACAGTTCGATGGGGTCGTCCGCCCACAGCAGCACACGCGCCGGCAGCGAGCCTTCCGCGCCACGGCGCGAGATTTCGGCGCGCGTCCAGTACGGCACCACCTTTTTGCCGGACAGGCGTCCGCGCAGCTTGCTTGCCTTGAGGTCGGGAAAGTCGAGCGCCAGCATGTCGTCGGGCGTCCCGTACACCGGCCACGCCGAAGTGGCCGTGCGTTGGCGGTTGCCGTAAATCAGCGGTTCGTAATAGCCGGTAATCAGCCCCTGTGTCGCGCCGTTGCTCGTCACCGCCTGCCAAGGCGTGAAACGCTGCTCGAAAAAGCGCCGCGCTTCCGCATCCGGCAGACTGGACGACATGGCGTTGGCGGCGGCGCACACCGATTGCCAACCCGCCCGCCGCGCCAACACGCGGCACGATTCGCGAAACGCCGGCCACGCTTCGCCAGCGTCGTCCTCGCTCCAGCCCGGCAACGAATCCCAACGCGCCGGACGCCAACCGGCGCCGGGTCGCACCGACGAAGTGGTGGGCAGTTCGACCGGCGGCTCAACGGTTGGCGGCGTCGGCGGACAATCGGGACAGGCGTCGGCGGGTGGCGTGACCGGGCGTTCCGGCGCTTTGGGCGCCGGCGGCGTCGTTTGGGTGCAGGCGGCGGCGAAAACCACGGCGAGGCCGACGAGCGCGGCGCGGAGGCGGGAGAACGGAATCATCATGGCGCAAACGGGTAAACTGATTGGAATCGACGTGCAGTATAACGGCGAGCGCATGACGTTCGCTCGCGGGAGATGTAACAAGATGGCAATGGTTTTTTTCGAGCTTGTCCTCGCGGCGGCGCTGCTGCTGATCGTGTGGTGGGCGCTACGCCCGCGCAAGGGCGGCGATGCGGAGCAAGAACAGGAACGGGACGAGGCCGACGATGAGCAAGAAAGATGACTTGAAAACCCTGCTCGCGCACGCCGATCGCGTGCTGACCCGCTTGGAAGCGGCGCTGCCCGGCCCCGCCGCGCAGCCGGACTGGACGGCGGCGAACGCGTTTCTGTGGCGTCGCCGTCACGGACGCGCCGGCTTGCAGGCGGTGACGACGCCTTCGGCCATCCGCCTCCACGACCTGCGCGACATCGACGAACAGAAAGCGCGCATCGTGCGCAACACGCGGCAATTCCTCGCCGGACGGCGCGCCAACAACGTGCTGCTCACCGGGGCGCGCGGCTCCGGCAAATCCTCGCTGGTCAAGGCGCTCTTGAACGAATACGCCGGCGACGGCCTGCGCGTCGTCGAAGTCGACAAGACCGACCTCGCCGACCTGCCCGAAATCATGGAGTTGCTGGCCGGTCGCCCGGAGCGTTTCATCCTCTATTGCGACGACCTCTCCTTCGAGGAAGGCGACGCCGCCTACAAGGCGCTCAAGAGCGCGCTCGACGGCTCGGTGTCCGACGTCGCCGACAACGTGCTCATCTACGCCACCTCCAACCGTCGCCACCTGATGCCCGAATATCACGACGAAAACCTCGCCGTGCGCCACGCCGACGGCGAAATCCATCCCGGCGAGGCGGTGGAGGAAAAGGTGTCGCTCTCCGAGCGTTTCGGCCTCTGGCTGTCGTTCTACCCCTTCGGGCAGGACGAATATCTCGACATCGCCGAGCACTGGCTCAAAACCTTCGGCGTCGCCGGCGCGCGCCTAAAACGGGCGCGGCAAGAGGCGCTGCAATGGGCGCTGATGCGCGGCTCGCGTTCCGGGCGCGTCGCGTGGCAGTTCGCGCGCGATTTCGCCGGCAGGATGGACGACGAGGCATGAGCCGCAAAATCGTCGCCGTCGCCGCCGGGGTCATCGAGAACGGCGACGGGCGTTTCCTGCTCGGCCAGCGCGCGGCGAATACGTTTTACCCCGGCTACTGGGAATTCCCCGGCGGCAAGGTGGAGGCGAACGAGACTCCCGGCGCGGCGCTGGTGCGCGAACTGGACGAGGAATTGGGCATCGCGGTCGAAGCGTATTGCCCGTGGCTGGTGCGCACGCACGAGTACGAACACGCCAGCGTGCGCCTGCATTTCTTCGCGGTGACGCGCTGGCGGGGCGAAGTGCGCGACCACGTGCACAGCGCGCTGGCGTGGGTCGCCCCCGGCGGCGACGCGCCCGCGCCGATGCTGCCGGCCAACGGCCCGATTTTGAAGGCGCTCGCGCTGCCGCGCTGGATGGCGGTCACGCACGCGGCGGCCATCGGCGTCGACGCGCAACTCGCCGCGCTCGACCGCGCGCTGGCGGCGGGGCTGCGCTTGGTGCAAATCCGCGAAGCCGCATTGCCGGAAGCGACGCGGCGCGCGTTCGCGGCGGAAGCGGTGCGCCGCGCCCACGCCGTCGGGGCGCTGGCGCTGGTCAACGACACGGCGGAGATGGCGCGCGCCGTCGGCGCAGACGGCGTTCACCTGACGGCGGCGCATCTGGCGACGTGCGAGGCGCGCCCGGATTTCGAGTGGGTCGGCGC
>JAISSY010000109.1 GCA_031272995.1 Azoarcus sp. | reverse complement strand
TACACCGGGAACTTCGCGCACAGCTTCGCCACTTCGCCGCGCACGCGGGCGATTTCCTTCTCGTCGGCGGGGGCGTCGAGCACGTCGGCGATGAGGTGCGCCACTTTTTCGGCCTCGATTTCGGTGAAGCCGCGCGTGGTCATGGCCGGCGAGCCGATGCGGATGCCGGAAGTGACGAAGGGCTTTTCCGGGTCTTTCGGGATGGCGTTCTTGTTGACGGTGATGTGCGCCTGTCCGAGCGCCGCTTCGGCAGCCTTGCCGGTGATGTGCTTGGCGCGCAGGTCGAGCAGGAAGACGTGGCTTTCGGTGCGCCCGGAGACGATGCGCAGGCCGCGCTCCTCGCCCAGAACGCGCGCCATGACGCGAGCGTTGGCGATGACCTGTTCCTGATAGTTGCGGAAGGCGGGCGTGGCCGCTTCCTTGAAGCACACCGCCTTGGCGGCGATGACGTGCATCAGCGGGCCGCCTTGCAGGCCGGGAAAAATGGCGGAGTTGATGGCCTTTTCGTGCGCGGCCTTCATCAGAATCGCGCCGCCGCGCGGGCCGCGCAGGGTCTTGTGGGTGGTGGTGGTCACCACGTCGGCGTGCGGAACCGGATTCGGGTAGAAACCGGCGGCAATCAGCCCGGCGTAGTGCGCCATGTCGACCCAGAAGGTCGCGCCCACGTCTCTGGCAACCTTGGCGAAGCGCGCCCAGTCGATGCGCAGCGAATAGGCCGAAGCGCCGGCGACGATGACGCGCGGCTTGTGCTCGTGCGCGAGGCGTTCCATAGCGGCGTAGTCGATGGCTTCCTTGGCGTCCAGCCCGTAGGCGACGACGTTGAACCACTTGCCGGAGAGGTTGAGCGGCATCCCGTGCGTCAGGTGGCCGCCTTCGGCCAGACTCATGCCCATGATGGTGTCGCCGGGCTTGGCGAAAGCCATCAGCACCGCTTGATTCGCCTGCGAGCCGGAATTCGCCTGCACGTTGGCGGCTTCCGCCCCGAACAGCGCCTTCAGGCGGTCGATGGCCAGTTGCTCGACGACGTCGACGCACTCGCAGCCGCCGTAATAACGCTTGCCGGGATAGCCCTCGGCGTATTTGTTGGTCAGTTGCGAGCCTTGCGCTTCGAGCACGGCGGGCGAGACGTAGTTTTCGGAAGCGATCAGTTCGATATGGTCTTCCTGACGCCTGTTCTCCGCCTGCACGGCGGCGAAAACGTCGGGGTCGACCAGCGAGAGGGTGTTTTTGGCGGAAAACATGAAAAGTCCCGAAGAATGTGCGGCAGGGGCGAATGCTACCATGACGCGGGACGGTGCCGACTCAAGCCCCATATCTCGTTTTCGCCGTCTTCATCACGAGGGCGAGTTTTTCTTCGAGCAGCGCGCGGGGAGGCAGGTCGGTGAGGTATTCGGCAACGTGGATGCCGGTGCTGTCGAGTTCGAGCAGTTCGACCAGTTCCTGTTTTTTGCCCGCGCACAGGATGAGTCCCAAGGGTTCGTTTTCACCCTCAATGCGCTCGTGTTTGGCGAGCCAGCGCAGATATATCTCCATCTGCGCCTTGTGTTCCGGCTTGAAGTCGCCCAGTTTGAGTTCGATGGCCACCAAACGCCGCAGGCGACGGTGGTAGAAAAGCAGGTCAATGTAGTAATCGTCGTCTGCCACCGTGATGCGTTTCTGGCGGGCGAGGAAGGCGAAGTCGGTGCCCAGTTCGATGATGAAGCGTTGCAGCTCCGCCAACACCGCGCTCTCCACGTCCTTTTCGGAAAAGGTGTCCTTGAGGCCGAGAAAATCGAGAAAGTACGGGTCGCGGAACGCCATCTCCGGCGTCATCCTGCCGTCGTCCTTCAACATGTCTAGGTCGTTACGGATGGTTTCGTCCGGTTTTCTGCTGATGGCGGTGCGCTCGAAGAGCATGGAATCCATGCGTTCGCGCAGGGTGCGGACGCTCCAGTGCTCGATTTTGCACATCTCGATGTAGAAGTCGCGCTTGAGCGTGTCTTGAATGGGGAGAACGAGGCGGATGTGCGACCAACTCAATTGTTTACACAGCGTGTAAACAATTTGCTCCTCCGGGAATGTTCGGGCGAACCACATGCATTGCTGGATTTGCTGAGTGCTCCAACCCTTGCCGTATTCCCCCGTGAGTTGTTTCGAGAGCGTTGCGACGACCTGTTTCCCATACTCCGCTCGTTCGTTGCCGAGCACCTCGTCGTTGATTCTCCTGCCGACGCTCCAGTACAACATGCTCAGTTCAGCATTGACGCCCGCCGCGACGCGTTGGCGGCTGGTGTCGATCAGGGAACGAACGTCCGACAGCAGAGTGGCTTCGGGGGCTTGTTTGCGAATCGCGGTCGATTTCATTGCTCGGTGTCTGTTTATGACGAGACGCCATTGTAATGCATTCGTATTAAATGACAAGAGCAATGAAACGCATGGGTTTGCAGGAACGAATAATTGTTTGCTCCATTGTTTCTCCCTTGTCGTTCACCGTTGGCCTCTTATACAATCGCGCGTTTTCCGAAAAACCGAATCCCGTCATGGCGCAAAAACTCGTCGCTGGTAACTGGAAGCTCAACGGCAGCCTTGCCGCCAACGCGGCGTTGCTGGCGGGGGTGGAGGGCGTGGACGGGGTGGATGTGGCGGTGTGCCCGCCGTTTCCGTATCTGGCGCAGGCGGCGACGCTGCTCAAGCCGGGCGTGGCGTTGGGAGCGCAGTCGGTAAGCGAGTTTCAAAAAGGCGCTTACACCGGCGAAGTGAGCGCGGAGATGTTGGCCGAACTGGGTTGCCGTTACGTCATCGTCGGTCACTCCGAGCGCCGGGCGCTGTTCGGCGAGGACGACGCCACCGTGGGTCGCAAGACGGCGGCGGCGTTGCGGGCGGGGCTGACGCCCATCGTCTGCGTCGGCGAATCGCTCGCCGAGCGCGAGGCGGGGCAGTTTGTGGCGGTGATTCGCCGCCAATTGGACGCCGTGCGCGACGTGGTTGGCGCGGTGGCGCTGGCGAAGCTCGTTTTCGCTTACGAGCCGGTGTGGGCCATCGGCACCGGACGCGCGGCAACCGCCGCGCAGGCGCAGGAGGTTCACGCCGACGTGCGGCGCTGGCTGGCGGAGCAGGGCGTGGACGCGGGCGCGGTGCGCATCCTTTACGGCGGCAGCGTCAAGGCGGACAACGCGGCGGAATTGTTCGGGATGCCGGACGTCGACGGCGGTTTGATCGGCGGCGCGGCGCTCGTGGCGCGGGATTTCATGGCCATCTGCCGGGCGGCGGTGGCGGTCGGAGCCTGAAGGCTCCACGGATTTTCGAGGTAGAGATGGGTAATTCGACGTGGTTCAATCTGGTGCTGCTGATTCAGGTCATCGCGGGACTGGGCGTCATCGGTCTGGTGCTGGTGCAGCACGGCAAGGGCGCCGACATGGGCGCGGCTTTCGGCAGCGGCGCTTCGGGCAGCCTGTTCGGCGCGTCCGGTTCGGCCAATTTCCTCAGCCGCACGACGGCGGCGCTGGCCACGGTGTTCTTCGCCGCCAGCCTTGGGCTGTCGTATTTGGCCAGTCAGCGCCCGGCAGCGCCGACCAGCATCATGGAAGGCGCCGCCCCTACGGCGGTGGAGCAGACGACGCCGGTAGTGGCGGACGACACCGTTCCCGCGCCGACGGCGCCGGTCGAAACTTCTGCCGCGCCGACGGCGCAAACCCCGCAACCGGCGGCGGAAGATGCCGGCAAAGGCGCTGCTGGCGCGATTCCCGAATAGTAGGAGGGCGGCAAAATTCACGCCGCGCCGCAAGATGGTTTTGCGTGCAGTGGCGAAAAAATTTAGAATCCCGGATTCCTTCGGGCCGACGTGGTGAAATTGGTAGACACGCTATCTTGAGGGGGTAGTGGCGAAAGCCGTATGAGTTCGAGTCTCATCGTCGGCACCACCAAACTAAAGTTGTATAATGAAAGTTGTATAACGTAGCTACGCCCGCCTATGCGGGCGTTGTTGCTAGATAAAGCTGATAAACATCGTAGACAACCGGGGTATTACGCCACCGGTTGCGTAAAACAGGGTATCGCCGAAGCTGGGGGGCATCGGCGACGGAGACCGAATCATGCTGGAAAATTACTTGCCGGTATTGCTGTTCATCCTTGTGGGTCTGGCTTTCGGGGTGGGGCCGTTCTATCTCGGCAAGGCGCTTGGCCCCAACCGGCCCGACCCGGAGAAGCTTTCCGCCTACGAATGCGGTTTTCCGGCGTTCGAGGACGCGCGCATGAAGTTCGACGTGCGTTACTACCTGATCGCCATTCTGTTCATTTTGTTCGATCTGGAAATCGCCTTCCTCTTTCCGTGGGCGACGGTGTTCCGCGAGTTCATCGTCGCCGGCGCGGCGGCGTGGTTCGTGTTCGGAACGGTGATGGTCTTCCTTGCCATTCTTGTCATCGGTTACATCGTCGAGTGGAAGAACGGCGCGCTCGACTGGGAGTGAAACGCACATGAGCATCGAGGGCGTCTTTCGTGAAGGCTTCGTGACCACGTCGCTGGACGCGGTCATCAACTGGACGCGCACCGGGTCGTTGTGGCCGGTGACGTTCGGGCTGGCCTGTTGCGCGGTGGAGATGATGCATTCGGGCATGTCGCGTTACGACCTCGACCGCTTCGGCATCATGTTCCGCGCCAGCCCGCGCCAGTCCGATCTGATGATCGTTGCCGGCACGCTGACCAACAAGATGGCGCCGGCGCTGCGCAAGGTCTACGACCAACTCGCCGAGCCGCGTTGGGTGGTGTCGATGGGCTCCTGTGCCAACGGCGGCGGCTATTACCACTATTCCTATTCCGTGGTGCGCGGCTGCGACCGCATCGTGCCGGTCGACGTCTATGTGCCGGGCTGTCCGCCGACGGCGGAGGCGCTGCTGTACGGCCTGTTGCAGTTGCAGAACAAAATCCGCCGCACCAACACCATCGCGCGTCGATAAGGGATGAGAACGAACATGAGCGCGAAACTCGAACGCATGAAGCAGTTGTTGCAGATCGTCGCCGGCGACCGTCTGCGCTCGCTCGTCGAGGATCGCGGCGAAGTCACCGTCGAGGTGGCCGCCGCCGATTACTTCGAGGTGGCGCGCATCCTGCGCGATCACGCCGGGTTGAAGTTCGAGCAGTTGATCGACCTCACCGGGCTGGATTACTCCACCCACGCCGACGCGGCGCGCGCGCAGGGCAAACGCTTCGCCACCGTGCTGCATCTGCTTTCCGTCACCCACAACTGGCGCGTGCGGCTGCGCACTTTCGCCGAGGACGACGCCTTTCCGGTGCTCGATTCGGTCTGCGAACTGTGGCCGGCGGCCAACTGGTACGAGCGCGAGGCGTTCGACCTGCTGGGCATCGTCTATAGCGGTCACGACGATTTGCGCCGCATCCTCACCGATTACGGTTTCGAGGGGCATCCGCTGCGCAAGGACTTCCCCGTTTCCGGCTTCGTGGAAATGCGCTACGACCCCGAAGCGGGTCGGGTGGTCTACCAGCCGGTGACGATAGAACCGCGAGAAAACACGCCGCGCATCGTGCGCGAAGCAAGCTACGGGAACGCTGGCCATGGCTGAGACCGAGATTCGCAACTACACGCTCAACTTCGGCCCGCAGCACCCGGCGGCGCACGGCGTGCTGCGCATGGTGCTGGAACTCGACGGCGAAGTGGTCGAGCGCGCCGACCCGCACATCGGGCTGCTGCATCGCGGCACCGAGAAGCTCGCCGAAACCCGCACCTGGGTGCAGTCGGTGCCGTACATGGACAGGCTCGACTACGTGTCGATGATGTGCAACGAGCACGCCTACTGTCTGGCGGTGGAAAAGCTGCTCGGCGTCGAAGTGCCGATACGCGCCCAATACATCCGCGTCATGATGGACGAGGTGACGCGCATCCTCAATCACCTGATGGGCATCGGTTCGCACGCCTTCGACATCGGCGCGATGACGATGATTCTTTACTGTTTCCGCGAGCGCGAAGACCTGATGGACGTCTATGAAGCCGTCTCCGGCGCGCGCCTGCATTCGGCCTACTACCGTCCGGGCGGCGTCTACCGCGACCTGCCGGACACGATGGCCAAGTACCAGCCCGGCCGCTTCAAGAACGAGAAGACGGTGGCGAAGATGAACGAGGCGCGCCAAGGGTCGCTGCTCGACTTCCTCGAAGATTTCACCGAGCGTTTCCCCAAATACTGCGACGACTACGAAACCCTGCTCACCGAAAACCGCATCTGGAAGCAGCGCACGGTGGGCATCGGCGTCGTGTCGCCGGAACGGGCGCTGGCGCTCGGCTTTACCGGCCCGATGCTGCGCGGCTCCGGCATCGCGTGGGACTTGCGCAAGAAGCAGCCCTATGAAGTTTACGACCGTGTGGAGTTCGACATCCCGGTGGGCAAGAACGGCGACTGTTACGACCGCTACCTCGTGCGCATGGCGGAAATGCGGCAGTCGAATGAAATCATCCGTCAGTGCATCGCCTGGCTGCGCGAGAACCCCGGCCCGGTCATCACCGACGACCTCACGGTCGCGCCGCCGCGCCACGCCAAGTTGAAGACCGGCATGGAAGAACTCATCCACCACTTCAAGCTGTTCTCGGAAGGCATTCACGTTCCGCCGGGCGAGGTGTATGCCGCCATCGAACATCCGAAGGGCGAATTCGGCGTCTACGCCGTCTCCGACGGAGCCAACAAGCCGTACCGCGTCAAACTGCGCGCGCCGGGCTTCCCGCATCTGGCGGCGATGGACGAACTGGCGCGCGGCCACATGCTCGCCGACGTGACGGCGCTCATGGGCACGCTGGATTTGGTCTTTGGCGACATCGACCGCTGACGCACATGGAATCGGAAGAATCGCAAATGTCGAAGTCAGAATTCAAACCGTTGAGTCAGGAAGCCTTGCGGCTGATTGACCGCGAAATCGCCAAATATCCGGCGGGCAAGCAGCAGTCGGCGGTCATGTCGGCGCTGCGCATCGCGCAGCAGGAAAAGGGCTGGCTCGCGCCGGAAACCATCGAGGAAGTCGCCAATTACCTCGGTATGCCGCCGGTGGCGGCGTGGGAAGTGGCGACCTTCTACAACATGTTCGACCTCGAACCTGTCGGTCGCCACAAGATTACCGTGTGCACGAACCTGCCCTGTATGCTCTCCGGCAGCCTGCACGTCGCCGCCTACCTGAAGGAAAAGCTCGGCATCGAGTTCGACGAGACCACCGCCGACGGCCAGTTCACCCTCAAGGAAGGCGAGTGCATGGGCGCCTGTGGCGACGCGCCGGTGCTGCTCCACAACAATCACCAGATGTGCGCCCGCGTCTCCAAGGACGAAATCGACCGCCGCTTGGCGGAATGGAGGAGTCAATGAGCGCCCACGCCCTGATTCTTCCCAAGTTCGACGGCGACGGCGGCGACGTCTGGCGGCTGGAGAACTACGTCGCCCGCGGCGGTTACGAAGTCCTGAAGAAAATCGTCGCCGAAAAGACCCCGGCGGAAGCCATCATCGCCGAACTGAAAGCCTCCGGCCTGCGCGGTCGCGGCGGCGCGGGCTTCCCGACCGGGCTGAAATGGTCGTTCATGCCGCGCTCCTTCCCCGGCGACAAGTTCGTCGTCTGCAACTCCGACGAAGGCGAGCCGGGCACTTTCAAGGACCGCGACATCCTGCGCTACAACCCGCACGCGGTCATCGAGGGCATGATAATCGGCGCGTGGGTGATGGGCTGCACGCGCGGCTACAACTACATCCACGGCGAAATTTTCGAGATTTATCAACGCTTCGAGGCGGCGCTGGAAGAAGCGCGCGCAGCCGGGCTGCTCGGCCAGAACATCCTCGGCAGCGATTTCTCCTTCGAGCTGTTCGCGCACCACGGCTACGGCGCCTACGTGTGCGGCGAGGAAACCGCGCTGCTGGAATCGCTCGAAGGCAAGAAGGGGCAGCCGCGCTTCAAGCCGCCGTTCCCGGCCAGTTACGGCATTTACGGCAAGCCGACGACCATCAACAACACCGAGACGTTCGCTTCGGTGCCCTTCGTGCTCAAGATGGGCGGCGAAGCCTATCTCGCGCTCGGCAAGCCCAACAGCGGCGGCACCAAAATCTTTTCCATCTCCGGTCACGTCAGTCGACCGGGCAACTACGAACTCGAACTCGGCACGCCGTTCGCCGAACTTCTGCAAATGGCGGGCGGAATGCGCGCCGGACGCAAGCTGAAGGCGGTGATTCCGGGCGGGTCGTCCGCGCCGGTGCTGCCCGCCGACATCATCATGGATTGCACGCTGGATTTCGACGCCATCTCCAAGGCCGGTTCGATGCTCGGCTCCGGCGCGGTCATCGTCATGGACGAAACCACCTGCATGGTGCGGGCGCTGGAGCGGTTGTCGTACTTCTATCACGACGAATCCTGCGGCCAGTGCACGCCCTGCCGCGAAGGCTCCGGCTGGCTCTACCGCATCGTGCATCGCATCGAGCACGGCATGGGGCGCGAAGAAGATATCGACCTGCTGCGCTCGGTGGCCGACAACATCCCCGGACGCACCATCTGCGCGCTCGGCGACGCCGCCGCCGGGCCGGTGAAAAGTTTCCTCAAGCATTTCGAGGACGAATTCATTTACCACATCGAACACAAGGAATGCCTCGTTCCGCCCGCAAGGCAGGAAGACGGCTTTCTGATTCCCGACTATGTGAGCCGCCCATGCTAGAAATCGAAATCGACGGGAAGGCGGTGCAAGCGCCCGACGGCAGCACGGTGATGGAGGCCGCGACGCTGGCCGGCATCTATATCCCGCACTTCTGCTACCACAAGAAACTCTCGATTGCCGCCAGTTGCCGCATGTGTCTGGTGCAGGTCGAGAAAGCGCCCAAGCCGCTGCCCGCCTGCGCCACGCCGGTCACCAACGGCATGAAGGTCTGGACGCGCTCCGAATCCGCCGTCAAGGCGCAAAAGGCGGTGATGGAGTTCCTGCTCATCAATCACCCGCTCGACTGCCCGGTGTGCGACCAGGGCGGCGAGTGTCAGTTGCAGGACATCGCGGTCGGCTACGGCGGCAACGCCTCGCGCTTCCACGAGGAAAAGCGCGTCTGGGTGAACAAGAATTACGGCCCGCTGATTTCCTCCGACGCCTGTCGCTGCATCAACTGCACGCGCTGCGTGCGCTTCACCGCCGAAATCGGCGGCGTGCAGGAGATGGGGCAGGCGTATCGCGGCGACCATGCCGAAATCATGACATTCCTCGGTCGTTCGGTGGATTCCGAACTCTCCGGCAACGTCATCGACCTCTGCCCGGTGGGCGCGCTCACTTCCAAACCTTTCCGCTATCGCGCCCGTTCGTGGGAACTGACGCGGCGGCGTTCGGTGAGTCCGCACGACGCCTTCGGCAGCGGACTGGTGGTGCAGACGCACCGCGACGCCGTGGTGCGCGTGCTGCCGCTGGCCAACGACGAACTCAACGAATGCTGGCTGAACGATAAAGACCGCTTCTCCTACGAGGCGCTGGCGAGCGAGCAACGTCTGACCCTGCCGATGATGCGCCGCGACGGCGACAACTGGCAGACGGTGTCCTGGCAAATCGCGCTCGAATTCATCGCCAGCACCCTGCGCGACGTGGTGAAGGAGCAGGGCGGACAGGCGGTCGGGGCGCTCGCCTCGCCGCACGCCACCGTCGAGGAAATGTTCCTGCTGCAAAAGCTGGTGCGCGGACTGGGTTCCGACAACGTGGATTTCCGCCTGCGTCGCACCGATTTTCGCGCCGACGCGGTGCGCGCCGGCGCGCCGTGGCTGGGAATGAAGGTGGTCGACATCCACGACCTGAACGACGTGCTCGTCGTCGGCAGCTTCCTGCGCAAGGACGCGCCGCTGCTGTGTCAGAAAGTGCGCCACTCCGCGCTGCGCCACGGCCTGCGCGTGCATACCGTGGGGCCGAACGCCGAGAACTGGCTGATGCCGATGGGCACGCGCGCGCTGGTCGGCCCCACTGAAATGGTGGATACGCTGGCGCAAATCGCCGCCGCGCTCGCCAAAGAGACCGGCAAAACCCTGTCGAAGTCGCTCGCCGAGCGCGCCAAGGGCGAGCCGTCGGAAGCGGCGCTCGCCATCGCCAGGAGTCTCGCCGAGGGCGAGAAGACGGCGGTGTGGCTCGGCAACCTCGCCGAACAGCATCCGCGCGCCGCCGAACTGCACCTGTGGGGGCAGGAAATCGCCCGGTTGGCGGGCGCGGCCTTCGGCTTCATCGGCGAGGCCGCCAACAGCGTCGGCGGTTATCTGGTCGACGCGCTGCCCGGCGCACAGGGATTGAACGCGAGCGAAATGATAGTCGCGCCGCGTCACGCCTATATATTGTTGGGCGCGGAACCCGACCTCGATTTCGTCGATGGCGCCGCCACCGTCGCGGCACTGGCGCGCGCCCGGCTCACCGTGGCGCTCACCGCCTTCGATTCGCCGGGGCTGCGGCAGGCCGCCGACGTGATGTTGCCGCTGGCGCCGTTTACCGAAACCTCCGGCACCTTCGTCAACTGCCTCGGTTGGGCGCAGAGCTTCAACGCCGTCGCGCCGCCGCGCGGCGAAGTGCGTCCGGGCTGGAAGATTCTGCGCGTGCTCGGCAACCTGCTCGAACTGCCGGGCTTCGAGTACGCCGATTCGGAATCGGTGCGCGCCGAGGCGCTGCCCGCCGACGTCGCCGCCAAACTGAACAACGCCATCGGCGACGTGCCGGCGGCGGAAGAAATCGCCCCGCGCGCCGGCAGCCTGCAACGCGTGACCGACGTGCCGATACACTTCGCCGACCCGCTGGTGCGCCGCGCGCCCTCGCTGCAAAAGACCAAGGACGCCGCCGCGCCCGCCGCGCGCATGTCCGCCGCGACCTTGGCGCAAGTGGGCGTGGCCGCCGGCGACAAGGTGCGCGTCACCGGCGTGGGCGACCCGGTGGAACTCGTCGCCGAAGCCGACGAAGGCGTCGCCCCCGGCTGCGTGCGCATCGCCGCCGCGCATCCGACGACGGTGGCGCTCGGCCCCTTCTTTGGCGAATTGACCGTGGAGCGCGTGTGATGGACGCTTTCAGAGATTGGCTCCTCAGTGAAAACGTGCTCGGCGCGGCCTTCGGCCTCGTCGTCTGGGATTTGCTGAAAATCATCGTCTTGCTGGTGCCGCTCCTGGTGTGCGTCGCCTACATGACCTACGCCGAACGCAAAATCATCGGCTTCATGCAGGTGCGCCTCGGCCCCAACCGCACCGGGCCGCTCGGCCTGCTGCAACCGATTGCCGACGCCTTCAAGCTGATGTTCAAGGAAGTCGTCATCCCAAGCGGCGCCAACAAGGGCTTGTACGTGCTCGGCCCCATCCTCGCGCTCGGCCCGTCGCTGGCGGCGTGGGCGGTGGTGCCGGTGGCCGACGGTTGGGTGGTGTCCAACGCCAACGCCGGCCTGCTGTTCCTGCTCGCCATCACCTCCATCGAAGTCTATGGCGTCATCATCGCCGGTTGGGCGACCAACTCCAAATACGCCTTCCTCGGCGCGATGCGCGCCTCGGCGCAGATGATTTCCTACGAAGTCGCGCTCGGCTTCGCGCTCATCTGCGTGCTGATGGTGTCGCAGAGCCTCAACCTCACCGACATCGTGATGAGCCAGAACACCGGGCGCTTCCACGACATGGGGTTGGGCTTCCTGTCTTGGAACTGGCTGCCGCTGCTGCCGCTGTTCGTCGTCTATTTCATCTCCGGCGTCGCCGAAACCAACCGCGCCCCGTTCGACGTGGTGGAAGGCGAATCCGAAATCGTCGCCGGCCACATGGTCGAATACTCCGGCATGGCCTTCGCGCTGTTCTTTCTCGCCGAGTACGCCAACATGATTCTGGTGTCGGCGCTGACTTCGCTGCTCTTCCTCGGCGGCTGGCTGTCGCCGGTGGGCTTCCTGCCCGACGGCTTTCACTGGATGGCGCTCAAGACGGCGTTCTTCCTGTTCATGTTCCTGTGGATACGCGCCACCTTCCCGCGTTTCCGTTACGACCAGATCATGCGTCTGGGCTGGAAGGTGTTCGTTCCGATAACCCTCGTCTGGGTCATCGTGGTGGCGGTGTGGATGATGTCCCCGCTGTCGATCTGGAAGTAAGGAGACGGCCAATGGGCGCAAGAGATTACATTGGAAGTCTGTTCCTCAAGGAACTGCTGCAAGGTCTGATCGTGACCGGGCGGCACTTCTTCCAACGCAAGCTGACTATTCAGTACCCGGAAGAAAAAACCCCGCAAAGCCCGCGTTTTCGCGGCCTGCACGCGCTGCGCCGCGACGACCGGGGTGAGGAGCGTTGCATCGCCTGCAAGCTGTGCGAGGCGATTTGCCCGGCGATGGCCATAACCATCGACATCGGCGAACGCGAGGACGGTTCGCGCCGCACGACGCGCTACGACATCGACTATACCAAGTGCATCTACTGCGGCTTCTGCGAGGAAGCCTGTCCGGTGGAAGCCATCGTCGAGACGCCGATTTTCGAGTACCACGGCGAAGCGCGCGGCGACCTCTATTACACCAAGCAGATGCTGCTTGCCGTCGGCGACCGCTACAAAGAGCGGATCGACGCCGACAAGGCGGCGGACGCGAAGTACCGCTAAGGGAAGGCGACTTTCATGGCATTCACGACCTTCATCTTCTACGTTCTCGCCGTCGTGCTCGTGTTCTCGGCGCTGCGCGTCGTTACGGCGCGCAATCCGGTGCACGCGGTGCTCTTTCTCGTGCTGGCGTTCTTCAACGCCGGCGGCATCTGGCTGCTGCTGTCGGCGGAGTTTCTCGCCGTCACGCTGGTGATGGTCTACGTCGGCGCGGTGATGGTGCTCTTCCTTTTCGTGGTGATGATGCTCGACATCGACTTCGCCCGCCTGCGCGAGGGCTTCTGGAAGTATCTGCCGGTGGGCGCTTTCGTCGGCTTGCTGCTGGCGGTCGAGATGGGGCTGGTGCTCGGCGGCAAGTATTTTGGGCTGGCGGCGATGCCTGCGCCGGCGCCGACCGCGGCGGATTTCAGCAACACGCGCGAAATCGGGCGCGTGCTCTATACCGAATACGCGTGGCCGTTCGAGTTGGCTTCGCTGGTGCTGCTGGTGGCGATGATCGCGGCGGTGTCGCTCACCTTGCGCAAGCGGCGCACCGACAAATGGGTGCGACCGGAGACGCAGGTCGCGGTGCGTCACGAAGCCCGCATCGAACTGGTCAAGATGGCGGCGGAAAAGGAAGTCGAACCCGAACCCGAAGCCGCCGCCGACGACGCGGCCAAGGCGTGACGCGAGGAGACCCATAACGATGCTTTCGCTTTCTCACTACCTGATTCTCGCCGCCATCGTCTTTTCCATCGGCGTCACCGGCATCTTCCTCAACCGCAAGAACCTCATCGTGCTGTTGATGAGCATCGAACTGATGCTGCTGGCGGTGAACATCAACTTCGTCGCTTTCTCGCACTTCCTCGGCGACATCGCCGGGCAGGTGTTCGTTTTCTTCATTCTCACCGTCGCCGCCGCCGAATCGGCCATCGGCTTGGCAATCCTCGTGGCGTTGTTCCGCAACCGGCGCACCATCCACGTGGACGATTTGGGCAGCCTCAAGGGCTAAGGGGGCGCGCGCACATGGACATGAAATCGCTTTATCTTCTCGTGCCGTTGGCGCCGCTGGCCGGCGCGCTCATTTCCGGGCTGTTCGGCAAGCTCATCGGACGCACCGGCGCGCATGTGGTCGCCATTGCCGGAGTGCTCGTCGCCTTCGTCGCCTCGGTGCTGATTTATCAGGACGTGCAGGCCGGCAATACCTTCAACGGCGCGATTTACACGTGGATGCAGGCCGGCAGCCTGACGCTTTCGGTCGGCTTCCAGATCGACGCGCTCACCGTGCTGATGATGCTGGTGGTCACGTTCGTGTCGCTGATGGTGCACATCTACACCATCGGCTACATGGCCGACGACCCCGGCTATCAACGCTTCTTCAGCTATATCTCGCTCTTCACCTTCTCGATGTTGATGCTGGTGATGGCCAACAACTTCGTGCAGCTTTTCTTCGGTTGGGAAGCAGTCGGCCTCGTCTCCTATCTGCTCATCGGTTTCTGGTTCCAGCGTCCGACCGCGATTTACGCCAATCTGAAGGCGTTCATCGCCAACCGCGTCGGCGACTTCGGCTTCGTGCTCGGCATCGGACTCATCGCCGCCTACGCCGGCAGCCTCGATTACCAACAGGTGTTCGCGCAGGCGCAGGCGTTGTCGACGCAAACCGTGCCCGCCACCGGCTGGCCGCTGCTGACGGCGATTTGCGTCTGCCTGTTCGTCGGCGCGATGGCGAAGTCGGCGCAGGTTCCGTTGCACGTCTGGCTGCCCGATTCGATGGAAGGCCCGACGCCGATCTCGGCGCTGATTCACGCCGCCACCATGGTGACGGCGGGCATCTTCATGGTGGCGCGCATGTCGCCGCTGTTCGAGCTGTCGCCCGCGGCGCTCACCTTCGTGCTGGTCATTGGCGCGACCACGGCGCTGTTCATGGGCTTCCTCGGCATCGTGCAGAACGACATCAAGCGCGTCGTCGCCTATTCGACGCTGTCGCAACTCGGCTACATGACGGTGGCGCTGGGCGTCTCCGCCTACTCGGCGGCGATTTTCCACCTGATGACGCACGCTTTCTTCAAGGCGCTGCTGTTCCTCGCCGCCGGTTCGGTGATCGTGGCGTTGCATCACGATCAGGACATGCGCCGCATGGGCGGGCTGCGGAAATATATGCCGGTGACGTGGATTACCTCGCTGATCGGCTCGCTCGCTCTCATCGGCACGCCGTTCTTCTCCGGTTTCTACTCGAAGGATTCGATCATCGAAGCCGTGCACGCCTCGACGCTGCCCGGTTCCGGCTACGCCTTGTTCTGCGTGCTGGCGGGCGTGTTCGTCACCGCGTTGTATTCCTTCCGCATGTATTTCCTCGTCTTCCACGGCGAGGAACGTTTCGGACAGGCGCACCATGCGGAGGATGAAGACCACGGCGAGCACCACGGACTCGAACCGGGTCAGAAGCCGCACGAATCGCCGCTGGTGGTGACGATTCCGCTCGTTCTGCTGGCGATTCCTTCCGTCGTCGCCGGCTGGTTCACGCTCGAACCGCTGCTGTTCGGCGGCTGGTTCGGCGGCGCTATCGAGTCCAGCGCGCATCTGGAAGAAACCACGCCGCTGGCGATGGCGCTGCACGGCTTCCTCGGCGCGCCGTTCTGGCTCGCGCTCGCCGGCGTCGTCGTCGCGTGGGTGCTCTACATGCACCGACCCGCTCTGCCGGCGCGCATTCGCGCCAAATTCGCGGCGCTCTACACGCTGCTCGACAACAAGTATTACTTCGACCGCTTCAACGATGTCGTCGTCGCCGCTGGCGCGCGACTGTTGGGCGAGGGGCTGTGGAAGCAGGGCGACCGCAACCTGATCGACGGCGTCGCCGTCACCGGCTCGACCCGGTTGGCGACGCTGGCGGGGCGCGTCCTCGGTCTGTTCCAGACCGGGTATCTCTACCAGTACGCGTTCACGATGATCGCCGGGCTGGTGGTGCTGCTGACTTTCTGGATTTTCCTCGCGTGAGCGGGCCGATCAACAACGGATGGCAACGATGACCGACATTCCTTTCCTCAGTCTGGCGATCTGGATACCGATCCTCGGCGGCGTGCTGACGCTGGCGACCGGGCCGGACGTCAACGCCCGCATGGCGCGCACGGTGGCGCTGCTGTCGGCGCTGCTCGGCTTCGTCGTCACCTTGCCGCTCTACGCCGGGTTCGACCCCAACACCGCCGCGATGCAGTTCGTCGAGATGCGTCCGTGGATCGACCGCTTCCACGTCGCCTACCACCTCGGCATCGACGGGCTGTCGCTGTGGTTCGTGCTGCTCAACGCCTTCATCACCGTTCTGGTGGTCATCGCCGGCTGGCAGGTCGTCAAGGTGCGCGTGGCGCAATACATGGCCGCCTTCCTCATCATGTCGGGGCTGATGAACGGCATCTTCGCCGCGCTCGACGGGGTGCTGTTCTACGTTTTCTTCGAGGCGTCGCTGATTCCGCTCTACCTCGTCATCGGCGTGTGGGGCGGGCCGAACCGCGTGTACGCCGCTTTCAAGTTCTTCCTGTTCACGCTCGCCGGCTCGCTGCTGATGCTGCTGGCGCTGATTTATCTCTACAACGTCTCCGGCAGCTTCGAGATTCTCGTCTGGCATGACGTGCCGTTGGCGCGTCACGTGCAGAGCATGATTTTCTTCGCCTTCCTCGTCGCTTTTGGGGTCAAGGTGCCGATGTGGCCGGTGCATACGTGGCTGCCGGACGCGCACGTCGAAGCGCCCACCGGCGGTTCGGTGGTGCTGGCGGCCATCGCCCTGAAGCTCGGCGCTTACGGCTTCGTGCGTTTCTCGCTGCCCATCGTTCCCGACGCAGTGGCGACCTATGCGCCGCTGGTCATCGCGCTGTCGCTCGTCGCCGTGGTCTACATCGGCTTCGTGGCGCTGGTGCAGACCGACATGAAGAAGCTGGTCGCCTATTCCTCGATTGCGCACATGGGCTTCGTCACTCTCGGCTTCTTCCTCGGCAATTCGCTCGGCGTCGAGGGCGCGCTGGTGCAGATGATTTCGCACGGCTTCGTCTCCGCCGCCATGTTCCTGTGCATTGGCGTGCTCTACGACCGTATGCACTCGCGTCAAATCGCCGATTACGGCGGCGTCGCCAACACGATGCCGAAGTTCGCCGCCTTCTTCATGCTGTTCGCCATGGCAAATTGCGGGTTGCCCGGCACCAGCGGTTTCGTCGGCGAATTCACCGTCATCCTCGGCGCGATGAAGCTCAACTTCTGGGTCGCCTTCCTCGCCGCCACCACGCTGGTGCTCGGCGCCGCCTATACGCTGTGGATGTACAAGCGCGTCGTGTTCGGAGCGGTCGCCAACGAGAAGGTCGCCTCGCTCACCGACATCGGCGGGCGCGAATTCCTTTTCCTCGCCCTGTTGGCGATTTGCGTGCTGGCGATGGGGCTTTATCCCTTCCCGTTCACCGAGACGATGCACGTTTCGGTCGACGAATTGCTGCGGCACGTTGCCGCCGGCAAGCTTCCTCCACCTCTTTGAGCGCCCGCCTCGATAACGGACAGGTCAGACGATGAACTTCGTGGTTCCCGACTTCTACCCGGCGACGGCCGAAATTTTCCTCGCAGCGATGACGCTCGTCGTCATGCTGATTACCGCCTTCGCCCGCCGCGTCGCCCGCAATTTGAGCTACGCGCTGGCGCAGACCACGCTGCTGGTGGCCGCCTTCATTACCCTTTTCACGCTCGATATCGGCGTCGACCACACCTTCGGCGGCATGTTCGTGCGCGACCTCCTGGGCGGCGTCATGAAGCTCGTCGTCTACGTCGCCGTGATGGTGGCGCTGGTCTACGGACGCGGCTATCTGGCGGCGCGCAAGCTCGACCGCCCCGAATTCTTCCTGCTGACGCTGCTCGCCACCCTCGGCATGATGGTGATGATTACCGCCAATCACCTGCTGGTGCTCTACATCGGGCTGGAGATGATGTCGCTGTCGCTCTACGCGCTGGTGGCGTTCAACCGCGACGACGCGCGTTCGACCGAGGCGGGGATGAAGTATTTCGTGCTCGGCGCGCTCGCCTCCGGGCTGTTGCTCTACGGCATGTCGATGGTCTATGGCGCCACCGGCTCGCTGGAGTTGCCCGCCGTCGCCAACGCGGTGTTCCAGCACTCGGCCAACCGCGCGGTGCTGTTGTTCGGACTCGTCTTTCTGGTCGGCGGCATCTCGTTCAAGCTCGGCGTCGTGCCGTTCCACATGTGGGTGCCCGACGTTTATCAGGGCGCGCCCACCGCGGTGACTCTCATCGTCGCCAGCGCGCCCAAGCTCGCCGGGCTGGCGCTGGCGCTGCGCCTGCTGGTCGGCGGCATGTACGGGCTGGCCTTCCACTGGCAAACCATGCTGATGCTGGTCGCCGCCGCCTCCATCGTGCTCGGCAACCTCGCCGCGCTGGTGCAGCACGACATCCGCCGCATGTTGGCGTATTCCGGCATCTCGCACATGGGCTTCATGCTGCTCGGCCTGCTCTCCGGCGTCGCCGGGGGCAACGCCGATTTGGCGGCGGGCGCGTACAGCAGCGCGCTGTTCTACGGCATCGCCTACGCCCTGATGACGCTGGCCGCCTTCGGCATGGTGACGCTGCTCTCCGGCGCCGGATTCGACGCCGGCAACATCGAGGATTTCAAGGGCTTGAACCGCCGCAGCCCGTGGTTTGCGCTGATGATGCTGTTCGTCATGTTCTCGATGGCGGGCATTCCGTTCTTCGTCGGCTTCTTCGCCAAGCTCGTCGTGCTCCAGTCGGCCATCGCCGCCGGCCATCTGTGGATTGCGATTCTGGCGGTGGTGATGTCGGTGATTGGCGCTTACTACTACCTGCGCGTCGTCAAGCTGATGTATTTCGACGAGCCGGAAAACACCGCCCCCATCGTCGCCGGCGGCGAATTGCGCGTGCTGCTGTCGGTCAACGCGCTCGCCATCGCCGCGCTCGGCTTGATGCCCGGCGCGCTGCTCGACCTCTGCCTGCAGGCGCTGCGCACCTCGGCGCTGGCGGGGTAGGAGAAAAGTCCATGACTGGAAACGCCGTCGTCTGGGTCGTGTTGGCGCTCGCTTTCGTCGCCGCCAATCTGCCCTTCCTGTTCGAGCGCATCCTGTTCGCCGTCCGCCCGGCCTCCGGGGTGAAGAATTTCGGCTGGCGCGCGCTGGAGCTGGTCTTGCTCTGGCTGGTGGTCGGCGGCTTCGCCGCCGTGCTGGAGAAGGGCGCTTACGGCGTCGTCTATCCGCAGGGTTGGGAGTTCTACGTCACCACCTTGTGCCTGTTCGTCGTCTTCGCCTTCCCCGGCTTCGTCTATCGTTATCTGTGGCGCGTCCGCCGCGCCGCCTGAGGCGGCGATGGCGCTGACGCCCGCCGCCCGCCGCCTGCTTGCGATGGTGCATCGCGTCGGCGCGCCGCGTTTCCACGAACTCACCCCGGCGCAGGCGCGCCACTCCTTCCACAAGCTGCAATTCGCCTTCGGCCCGCGTCCCACGGCGGTCGGCGCGGCGGATGAGCACGCCATCCCGCGCCCCGACGGCTCGACGCTGGCGGCGCGGCTTTATCGCCCGCTGGCGGTTTCCATTCATGCGACGCCGCCGCTCATCGTCTTCTATCACGGCGGCGGCTGGTGCGTCGGCGACCTCGGCGGCTACGACGGCTTCTGCCGCGAACTCGCCAACGCCAGCGATTGCGCCGTGCTCGCCGTCGACTACCGCCTCGCTCCCGAACACCCGTTCCCCGCCGCCCCCGACGACGCGCTCCATGCCGTGCGCTGGGCAAGAGCCGAAGCCGGACGCCTGCGGCTCGATGCGTCGCGCCTCGCCCTTGCCGGCGACAGCGCCGGCGGCAACCTCGCCATCGTCGCCGCGCTCGCCCTGCGCGACGGCGGCGAAGAAGCGCCGCGCGCCCTGTTGCTCGCCTATCCCGCCGTGGAAATGGGCGGCGTCCGCCCGTCGCGCCA
>JAISSY010000096.1 GCA_031272995.1 Azoarcus sp. | reverse complement strand
GAGATGCCGGCGATGGCGTCGTCCACCTGCACGGTGTTCTGGCGAATTTCCGCGATGCGCTTGCCGGCTTCGTTGGCCAATTCGACGCCGCTTTCCACCTTGGCCAGGCCGTCCTCGATCTGAGCGACCGCGCCGTGCGAGCGTTGCTGAATGGCGGTGATGGTGTGGCCGATTTGTCCGGTGGAGACGGCGGTGCGCTCGGCGAGTTGCCTCACCTCGTCGGCGACCACCGCGAAGCCGCGCCCGGACTCGCCCGCCCGCGCCGCTTCGATGGCGGCGTTGAGCGCCAGCATGTTGGTCTGGCTGGCGATTTCCTGAATGACGCCGACGATGCCGGAAATCTGTTCGGATTCGGCGCCGAGCGCAGTGACCGTCTGCGAGACTTCCCGCACCGTGTCGGCGATCTCGTGCATGCTCTCGATGGTGCTGCCCACGGTTTGCACGCCGTTGTCCGAGATGACGCCGAACTCCTCGGTGGCCGATTTGGTTTCGCGCACGTGTTCCGAAACCTGCTGCACGCTACGGGCGATTTGCTGCAAGGTGGCGGCTATCGCGGTGGCGGAAGTGTTCTGGTCGCTCGCGATGGCGGTGGCTTCGCCCGAAACGCGGGCTAGTTCTTCGGCGGCGTCGGACAGATGGTCGATGTTGGCGTTGATGTCGCCGATCATCTCCCGCAGATTGCCGCACATCGTTTCCATGGCGGACAGCAACTGCCCCGTTTCGTCCTTGCCGTGCGCGCCGATGTGCACGTCGAGTTCGCCGTTCGCCACGCCGTTGGCGACCTGAACGGCGCGCCGCAGCGGTTTTTGCACCCACAGGCGCGTGCTTACGAAAACGCACAGACCCAGAATGGCGACCACCGCCAGCCCGGTGCCCATCAACATGGCGTTGACGCGGGACACTTCGGCGTCGATTTCGGCGAGGTCGATGCAGGTGACGATGAGCCAGTTCCACGGCGCGTAGAGACTGGCGACCGCGGCCTTGGTGGCGAAACCGCCCTTGCCGTCGGGCCACTGGTAGTAGAAGGTGCCTTCCTTTTTCTCCAGAATTTCGCCCAACGCCGGCTTGCCGGCGGCGTTCAACTCCGTGTCCATGGGCTTGCCTTCGTTCGTCGGATGCACGACCGCCTTGCCCGCGTTCGGCCCGGCCGTGGCGACGACGAAAACGTAACCCGTGTTGCCGGGGTGACTGGCCGCGAATTTTTCTTTCAGCGATTTCAGCCCCTCGCTGAATTCGATGCCGATGAAGACGACGCCGACGACCTTGCCGCCGACATCGTGCAGAGGCACGTAATGGGTCATGTAGTTGTTGCCGAAAAGCTCGGCGCGACCGGTGAATTGTTCGCCGCCGAGCAGCGCCCTGTAGGCGGGATGTTCATGATCGAGCGTCGTTCCGACGGCGCGCGAGCCGTCCTCTTTGTGGAGCGACGTGCTGACGCGCACGAAATCGTCGTCCTTGCGCACGAAGATGGTCGCCACCGCCCCGGTACGGGAGGAGAAAGTGTCGACGTGCGTGAAATTGTTGTTGATGGGCGTCCCCTCGAAGAAAAGCGTCGGCGCGGAAAGTTGGCCGGAGACGATTCGTTGCTCAGTTTCCAGCCGTACCTTGCCCTGAAACGGCGCGCTCAGTTGGGAGCCGACCATTTGGGCGAATTGCCTCATCGCCGAGGCGTAAGCCTCGGTCATGAATACGATTTGCCGCTCGACTTCGTGCAATTCGTTGATGCGGGACTTTTCGGTGCTGCTTTCCTGATAGCTGCTGATGACCACGCCCGCGACGCCGAACACCAGAACGATGGCCACGAGCAGCACCATGCTGAGTTTCGCCGAAATGGACAAGGACGAAGCATTCAACCCTGTTTTCATATGTGATTACCTTCAAAAACCAATCGGCGTCTGATTTGTACCGGAAACCCGTTTGTAAAATATCTTCGAAGCGAAGGGGTGCGAAATGCTATACGCCGGACGTCATATGCTACTTATATGAGTCAAACCCGACTCCGTCGTATTGCCCCCGTAAGGGCGGCCCTCGTGACCGCCACTCTGTTGCAGTGCCGCAACAGCATGGCTGTGTTCAGGGAAAACCCTAGAAATTTCAGCGCGTTGACTCGTTCCTCGCCCTAAGTCGTTGTCCAAGCGTGATTTCCGTCACGCCGTTGGCAAGGGCGAGGCGGCGCGCGCATTCAGGCGCCGTCGCCCGACTGACGAGCGCGGCTGTCACTCGTGCCGAAAACAGGCATTATGTTGCGCTGTGTCATTGAACGCGGGGTTCAGATGTCGTACGAAACCATCGTTGCGCAGGCGGGGCTGGCGGACAGGATTGGCAAAAACCGCTGGCCGGCTCGGCTCGACATATTGCAGAGCAGCACCGGCTTGTTTCTGGCCCTTTTCATGTGGGGCCACATGTTCTTCGTCGCCTCGATTCTGCTCGGCGCGACGCCGATGTGGGTCATCACCAAATTTTTCGAGGGCTACTTCATTTTCGGCGCCTCGCACTATTGGCTGGTTTCCTGTGTGGTGGCGTTCGTGGCCGTGGTGTTCGTGCTGCACGCGGGGCTGGCGGTGCGCAAATTCCCCATCAACTACCGGCAGTTGCGCACGATTCGCGCTCACGCCGCCGAGATGCGCCACGAGGACACCACCCTGTGGACGTGGCAGGTCTATACCGGTTTCCTGCTCTTTTTCTTCGCCTCGGCGCACCTTTATCAAATGCTGGTGTGGCCGGAAAAAATCGGCCCCTACGGCTCCGCCGACCGCATGTGGAGCGACGGGCTGTGGCCGTTCTATCTGACGATGCTGCTGGCGGTCGAACTGCACGGCGGCATCGGCCTTTACCGGCTGGCGGTGAAGTGGGGCTGGCCCGACGCGCCGCGCGAAGTGCTGAAAAAACTCAAGTGGGCGCTCACCGCGTTCTTCCTTGTGCTCGGGTTGGCGACGCTCGGCGCTTACGTGAAGATTGGCTATGAGCACCGCGACCATTACGGCGAGCGTTACACGCCTTCATGGCTCGTCGACCAACAACAAAATAACGACGCCGCCGCCGCGCCGCAAGCCGCCCCCTCCGGAGAGACAAAATGAAAACCATCGTCACCGACGTGCTGGTGATCGGCGGCGGACTCGCCGGTCTGCGCATGGCCATCGCTGCCAAGAAGCGCGGTCACGAGGCCATCGTGCTGTCGCTGGTGCCGCCGAAACGTTCGCACTCCGCCGCCGCGCAGGGCGGCATGCAAGCCTCGCTCGCCAACGTCGCCAAGGGCGTCGGCGACAACGAGGACGTCCATTTCGAGGACACCGTGCGCGGCAGCGACTGGGGCGCGGACCAAATCGTCGCCCGCATGTTCGTGAACACCGCGCCGAAAGCGGTGCGCGAGCTTGCCGCGTGGGGTACGCCGTGGAGCCGCGTGCGCGCCGGCGACCGCGAAGTAATCATCAACGAACAGAAGGTGAAGCTCACCGAGCGCGCCGAAGCGCATGGACTCATCGCGCAGCGCGATTTCGGCGGCACCAAGAAATGGCGCACCTGTTACGTCTCCGATGGAACCGGCCACGCCATGCTGTTCACCACCAGCGACCAGGCGATTCGCCACGGCGTCGAAGTGCACGAGCGCACCGAGGCGCTGGCGCTGATTCACGACGCCGAACGCTGCTACGGCGCGGTGGTGCGCAACCTCGTCACTGGCGAACTTACCGCCTATCTCGCCAAGGCGACGGCGATGGCCACCGGCGGGGCGGGGCGGCTCTACCGCGTCACCACCAACGCGGTGATTTGCGAAGGCATGGGTCACGCGCTGGCGCTGGAAACCGGCGTCGCCGCGCTCGGCAACATGGAGGCGGTGCAATTCCACCCCACCGGCATCTTTCCGGCCGGCATCCTCGTCACCGAAGGCTGTCGCGGCGACGGCGGCCTGTTGCGCGACGTCGACGGCCATCGCTTCATGCCCGACTACGAGCCGGAAAAGAAGGAACTCGCCTCGCGCGACGTGGTGTCGCGCCGCATGGAAGAACACATCCGCGCCGGCAAGGGCGTGCCGACGCGCTTCGGCCCCCACTTGTGGCTGGACATCACCCTGTTGGGGCGGCGTCACATCGAACACAACCTGCGCGAAGTGAAGGAAATCTGCGAATCCTTCCTCGGCATCGACCCGGCGGAGAAGTGGATTCCGGTGCGCCCGGCGCAGCACTACACCATGGGCGGGGTGCGCACCGACCATACCGGCCAGTCGCCGACCCTGAAAGGCTTGTTCGCGGCGGGCGAGGCCGCCTGTTGGGACTTGCACGGCTTCAACCGTCTCGGCGGCAACTCGGTGGCCGAAACCGTGGTCGCCGGCATGATCGTCGGCGAATTCATCGCCGATTTCTGCGACAAGCCGGAAAACTCGGTTCCCGCGCCGCTCTCTCTGGCGCGCGAATTCGTCGCCCGCGAGGAAGAAAAACTCTCGTTGCTGCTCGAATCGCCCGGACGCGAAAACCCCTTCCGGCTGCTCTCCGAGATGCAGCAAATCATGACCGATTACGTCGGCATCTTCCGTCAGGGCGACGCGCTGCTCGCCGGGGTCGCGCAGTTGCAGGGCTTGTTGGAGCGCAGCCGCGAAATCGGTCTCTCCGGCAAATCGCGCGCCGCCAATCCCGAGCTGGTCGCCGCCTACCGTCTGCGCCGCATGTTGAAGCTGGCGCTCACCATCGCCTACGGCGCCTACCAGCGCGCCGAAAGCCGTGGCGCGCACTTCCGCGAGGATTTCCCGCAGCGGAACGACCAGGATTGGCTCAAGCGCACGCTCGCCTTCTGGCCGGAGGAGGGCGCGACCCTGCCGCGTTTGGATTACGAGCCGCTCGACGTGATGAAGATGGAACTGCCGCCGGGCTGGCGCGGTTACGGCGCAAAGAATTACATCGACCATCCCGACACCCCCCGCCGCCAACAGGAAGTGGAGGCGCTGCGCGCCGAGATGCAGGGCAAGGATCGCCATGCCGTGCAGGACGCGCTGATGCCTTTCGCCGACAAACTGCCCGCCGCGCTCGCGGGCCGCAACGAGCGGATCGACGAACCGCTGGAGTCCGCCAAATGACCGAACCCGTCACCCACCGCGACAACGCCCCCGACCCCGCCGAGCGCAAAGCGCCGCCGCGCCAGCTCACCCTCAACGTCCTGCGCTACGACCCGCGCAATCCTTCGGTGGCGCCGCACCTACAGGCGTACAAGGTGGAGGAGGCGGACAGCATGACGCTGTTCATCGCCCTGAGCGAAATCCGTGAGCATCAAGACCCGACGCTGCAATTCGATTTCGTCTGTCGCGCCGGCATCTGCGGCAGTTGCGCGATGATGGTCAACGGCCGCCCGCGTCTGGCCTGTCGCACGCTCACCGCCAGCCTGCCGGACGAATCCACCCTCGCGCCGCTGCCGTTCTTCGAACTCATCGGCGATCTGTCGGTGAACACCGGCAAATGGATGCGCGGCATGAGCGAGCGGCTGGAAACGTGGCTGCACGCGCAGGAAAAGGAACTCGACCTGCGGCGCGTCGAGGAGCGCATGGATCCCGACCTCGCCGAGCAAATCTACGAACTCGACCGCTGCGTCGAATGCGGCTGTTGCGTCGCCGCCTGCGGCACCGCGCAGATGCGGGAGGATTTCGTCGGTGCGGTCGGTTTCGGCAAAATCGCCCGTTTCCGGCTCGACCCGCGCGATGAGAGGAGCGACGACGATTTCTACGCCGTCATCGGCGACGACACCGGCGTTTTCGGCTGCATGTCGCTGCTCGCCTGCCACGACGTATGCCCGAAATCGCTGCCCTTGCAGACGCAGATTTCCTTCCTGCGCCGCAAGTTGGCGACAGTGGGCTGAAAGTAGTAGTCAACGCCAGCATTCGCTGGCGCTCAGGCTGGTCGTGCCGCTGACGACTTCTTTCGCTCCGGTGTGATCGAGGGTGAAATTGCCGCACTGGTCGTTCGTCTGCGAACCGGCGCGAGTGGCGGTCAATTTGAACCCGTCCGAGGTGTAAGTGGCGGCGAGCGTATAAGTCTTGGCGCCGCTTTCCGGGCATTGCGTCGGCAAGGCGGTCAAGCCGCTGTAAGTGTGATTCACCGAATAGTGCCGCTCCAGCATGCTCGCCGCTTTCAACATCACCGCCTGACACTCGATCCGTTTCGTCCGCCGCACGTGCTCCTGATACGAGGGCACGGCGACGGCGGACAGGATGGCGACGATGACGACCGCGATCATCAGTTCGATCAGGGTGAAGCCTTCGCTTCGAGGTTTGCGCATTCTCATCTCCCGATGCGCGGTTAGCGCAGTTGTTGCCATGATTCTCGCCCGGCGCCCTTCTTGAGTTCAATGTCGAGCGGTTTTTCATCGCTGCCGCCGAGGGCGTGTCCGAAGACACCGTGGGTGATGGCGGGGCCGGGATTCTTGATCCAGACGATGGTTGTCGGCACGCACTCGCTGCCATTCTCATTGCACGCCTGATCGTTGGCGTCGAATTTCGAGTCGCCGTTCAGGTCGAAAGTGGTGTCGGGACGCGCGCCTTTCAGCGAGACCATATAAAGCCATGCTTCGGTGCTGCCAACTTCGCACGGGTCGGAATCGTTGGGGTTGGGAACGAGGGTGGAAAACAATACCCAGTTGTTCGACAGTACGGGCGAATTGACCACTCGTTCGCCTTTGGCGCTCTGTCCGGAGACGACCAGATCGAGCATGAAGCCTTTCTTGTTGTCGTAACTGAAGTCGTTGTTCGACACGTAGCGCAATCCCGCCGCCGAATAGCTTCCCACGCCCGACGGCGAGGTGTGGATGGTTTGCGTGGCCAATTGACTGCGAGTTTTCGTGGCAGAGTCGCCGTCGTCCATCACGCCATAGAAGGACTGGACGCTGGTGTCCTTGAGGTCGCCGACGAAACCGGATTTCTCTTTTTCGAAGAACTTGCCGGTGCCGAAGAAAACCAGCAGCGTGCCGTCCTTTTCCGGATTCCACATCGCGTCCGGACGGGCGAATATGGGCTGTTTCGTGCCGTTGCGTTCGGCTTTGAAGAATGGCGTGTTTTCGGTGCGGGAAGTCAGGTTGTTGGCAATGTCGAATTTCCACAGATTGCCGAGCATGTCGCCGACGTACACCGTATCGGCGCTGCCGTCGTTGTCCTTGTCGATGACCAGCGGCGAGGACATCCCGTTGGGCTTGCCGGCGTCCGACGGGTTGTAGGCGGTGATGTCGGCGATGAGCGCGCCGCTGACGAGATTGATGAAATAGAGGTGCGCTCTGTCGTCGGCGCTGTTGACGCCGTTGCCGACGACGGCGGCCCATGTGCCGTTGCTCAAACGCACGATGGCGGCTTGACCGAGGGTAGCGCCGAGGTTGGCGAAGCCATTGATGAGCGGGCCGACTTCCCATAACACTTTGGGAGAGGCGGGATTTTCCACGTCGATGGCGAAGTAGCCGGTGCCGCCGGCGCCGGTGGAGCCGACCAGCACGGTGCGCCAATCGGGAACGGTCGCGGTGCCGAGATTGGCGTCCCCGGCCACCGGGGAACCGTCGACGTAGAAACGGTGCGTGTAGGTCGGCTGAAACAGTTGCGGCAAATACGCGACCACGGCATTGGGAACGTAAGCGAACAATTCCATGCCGTCTCCGGGCGTCGTGTGGTCCTTGGCCGCTTTGAAGGCGTGCAACATGCCGTCGTTTGAACCCACGTAAATCACTGCGTCGCGGGATTGCGACTGCAGCCGCTGCCTGTATGCCGCCTGTTCGTCCGCATGCAGGCTGCTCGC
>JAISSY010000065.1 GCA_031272995.1 Azoarcus sp. | reverse complement strand
GCGGCGGGGCTGAAAGGCGCCGACGACGACATGGCGAAGCTGCCGGAATACGAGCGCGCCGTCACCCGAACCAAGACGAAACAAGCCAATCCAAAGGCATCCACGGTTTGACGCGATTTACTTGCGTTCGCTTGCGGAAGTAATAAACTCTCGGCGTCCGCATCGGCATCTTGTTTCGGAACGGACGCTGCCGGGCAGGTAACGGTGGTGATGCCTAATTTTTAATGTTCGTCTGGGCAAGGGGTTCTTGCGTCCTGAGAACTACCGACGAACCTTCAACGCTTCGCGCTGAGGACATTGTCGACTTCCGGCTCGTTGGGTGTGAAAGGATCTCATATCGACGGGCGACTATCGGCTGAACGGCCTTCGCGGGCCGTGGGTTTTTGTAGCCTTTGCGTGGAGCCTCACGGCTCTGTACGCTGGCGCGGTTCTGGATTGGCCGCGCATTCCAACTGACGACGTGGGAAATGGATCCTGAAAGTACCCGTCGCCCAAAGCCCGGTCTTCACTGACCGCAGGCTTTCTTTTACCCGGTTTTTTCGAGCCTCCATGCCTGTCACGCGGGCATGACTTCCATCTGCGAGTTCCTCGCTCGCGCACGTCGACTTCGCCGTGCGCCGATTCCTCATGTCACCTCCCATCGCAACCGTGCGACGCGGGAGGCAAACGTCGTTTACCCGACCGACGGCCTCGCGCCGCCCCGCCGTTTCATCGGCAGGGCTTCGAGCGCGGAGGTTACAGGGTGTTTTTTGTCGTTCCCCGCCCCCGGCGAACCAGCGCCGCAGACGAGGAACGGAGAGGAATTCGTAACATGACAACCCAACGCTTCACCAAACTGGCTCCCCCCAACGGAGAACGGCTCGCCGTGGCCGAAAAATACGGCATGTTCGCGCTCATCTTCGATGAGCAGGCGCGTTTGCTCGACGAGAGCCTGCGCTCAAAAGGATCGCCTCCGCCAACGACGACGGAGGCAGCATGGTCGTGCCCGACGCGGCTCGATGCCTACTCGGAAATCCTCGACGCCGCCGTCAAGTGGATGAGCAGCGACGAACGAACGCTCGCCTGTCTGATCGAAACGTTCGACACACTCCTCGACAAGCCCGGATTGCGCCCCCTTGTCGGCGAAGATGAATGCTGCGAGTGGGATGATGAACAAGCGTTCATCACCGCCGAAGATGTCATCGGCGCGTCGTTCGTTCGTCTGTTGCGATTGCATCGCCAAGACGAAGGCGCCAACTTGCGCGTCACCCTGTCGAGCGGCATCCGCATCGGCGAGGAGGAGATGTTGCGCACCCTCATCCTTGGACAATGCGAACGGGCCGCCCTCGTCACCGGCAAGAATCGGTTTCGGCGGCAAAGCTGGATTCAGTTCGACATTCACATTCTGATGGACGAATTGCAAAAGCGAACCACATCCCGACAATTGGCGAACGATCGCCATGCAAAGGACAAGGAAGCGAAGCGATTCGCCCAAGAGGAATGGAAGCGTCGCCGCTACGATAAAAAACCGTGCGGCAGCAAGGCGCATGTGGCGCGGGAACTGAGCGTGCTGATGCAAAAGAAGGGGTACAAAGAGTACATGCCCGAATCCATCGTGCGCTGGCTCTACACCCCACGAAAGGAGAAATGCCAAATGGCGTGTTGATGCGCCAGCGCGACCAAGGCTGCGTCATTGCCCGGCAATGACGCAGCCGATTTCCTGCCGCAACCCCAGGTTTGAGGCTGCCTGCGCGCCGCCTCCGTCACATTTCATTCAAGTGACCGCGCGTAAAACCGGCTTGGCTATTTCACGTTAATTTCCATAAAGGCGCGTAGGTCTATTCAAATAAATGAAAGAAGAAATGAATCCGTTAATATCGAAATGGAAGGATTAAAAACCGTTGGCGCTATTTCAAAAAACCCTTTACATGCGGCAAATAGTTTCTAAAATAGGCATTACTTCTAGCCTACCGGCGGGCATCGTATACCGGGAACCCCTTGCAGGAGGGTTTACCTGCCTTATCGGTTGTCGCCCGATTCGTATCCTTTTGTTCGCACAGGCGCATTTACGCGCGAACCACCGCCAGTGACGAGGCGAGTCGCTCTGATGGAAGTAATCCCGTTGCGGCTTCTCACGGAGGCCAGACGGGCGTCTCACGAAAGTAGAGACAACGGGTGAAAGTCTGACACCCGCGCCCTTGCCCCGGCAGGAATGGGGACTCCGCCATAGACGCGGATTGGCATGAACACTAACCAACGGAAACATCGGACACGAACCAACCCCGGAGAGAGGGCATGACCGACCTCGAACACGATCTGATTCAACTGTGCAAACGCCTGAAACACGGCAGCTACTCGACGCAAGCCGGTCGGCGGCAGATGCTGCTCTTGGCCGCGCGACAGCTCGAAGAAGGCGGCTTCAGACGCATGAAGGCGACTTCGCTCTCGTCCAAACACATCGACCACCTCCTGGCGCGCTGGCAGCAAGAAAGGCTCTCACCCGGCACGCTCAAGAACCGGCTGGCGGCGCTGCGCTGGTGGACGCAGGCAGTCGGTCGTGCCGGGATAATTCCGGCGGCCAATTCGGGATTGGGTCTGCCCCGACGCCACTACATCAACCGCATGAACAAGGCGAAGACGCTGGCCCCCTACCTCGACAAGATCACCGACCCTTATCTGAAGGTGAGCCTGCGCTTGCAGGAGGCTTTCGGGTTGCGGCGGGAGGAGGCGCTCAAATTCCGACCGGCGATCGCCGACAAAGGCACCGTCGTCTATCTGCAAGGCTCATGGACGAAGGGCAACCGCGAGCGGGTGATTCCGATCCTCACGGCGGAGCAGGTCGCGGTGCTCGATGATGCCCGCGCGCTCGCCGGCGAAGGTTCGCTCATCCCGCCGCACAAGCGATACATCGAACAGCGCCGCCTCTACGACGGGCAATGTCTGGCGGCGGGGCTGGAGAACGGTCACGGGCTGCGACACGGCTACGCGCAGAGGCGCTACGAGGAACTCACGGGCTGGAAATGTCCGATGGCAGGCGGGCCAAACCCGCGCACCCTCTGTCAGGCGGATCGGATACTCGACCAGGCCGCCCGCACCGTCATCGCCGAGGAGCTTGGGCACAGTCGGGAGAGCATCACGGCAACGTATTTGGGTAGCTGATGGCGCAATGGAACGAAAACCCGAAACGAGCCGTGACATCCACAAGCGTTCGGGCGTTTCGTTTATTTCGTTTACTGCAAGACTCGTCTACAATCTCGACTGTGATTCTTTTGCAGTATCGGAGCGGCGCCATGTCTAACACCAGAATGATTCTCCCTGCGGCCAACGAGACGCAAGCAGCCCTGCAAGGCCAGCGTGCTCTGGCAGCCTACTTGGCGACCCGGCCTCGAATGCAGGCCATCGAAATTTACGACGACCACAACCATGGCCACCGGGTCGAGTTGCCTACTGCGGCGCTACGCCTGCTGGTCGACATTCTGGGAGAGATGGCCGACGGAAACGCGGTGCAGGTCGTGCCTCTGCAAGCCGAACTCACTACGCAGGAAGCCGCCGATTTGCTCAACGTATCGCGTCCTCATCTGGTCAAGTTGCTCGAAGACGGCGCTTTGCCTTTCCACAAAACGGGCAAACATCGTCGCATCCGTGCCGCCGACCTCATGCGGTTCAAGGCGGCGCGGGAACGTGAAAGCGAGCAAGCCATGCGCGAGTTGGCGCAGCAAGCCCAAGAACTGGGCATGGGTTACGAATGAATCGCGCCGTCGTTTTTGACGCCTGCGTTCTGTATCCTGCGCCGCTGCGCGACTTTCTGATGTGGCTCGGTCTATCCGGGCGGTTTCGTCCGTATTGGACGACGCGCATTCATGAAGAATGGAAACGAAGCCTGTTGCGCAACCGTCCCGATCTCACGTCCGACCGGCTCGACCGCACCTCGGAACTGATGGATCGTGCCATACCGGATGCACTGGTGACGGGGTACGAATCCGTCATCGCCGACCTGAGCCTGCCCGACGCCGACGACCGCCACGTGCTGGCCGCCGCCATCCATTGCAGCGCCAGCGTCATCGTGACGTTCAACGTGAAGGACTTCCCTCCAGAGGTGCTGGCGCCTTACGGAATCGCCGCGCAGCACCCGGACGATTTCGTGTCGGAACTGTTCGATCTGGATCGGGCAGCAGTCATCGAGGCAGCGCATCGGCAACGCCAACAGTTGGGAAAGCCGCAAGTCGAAGTCGAAAGGTTTCTTGAAATCCTTCGCAAACAAGGGATGGCGAAGACATCGAAACTGCTGTCTGGCCACAGAGAATCACTCTGAATCCGAAGGGAAATCAACGATCTACCCAACCATAAGCCTGTTGCCGGCAACGAAGTAGGTGGCACCGAGCGTAATCGTCAGCGCCGCGAAGACGCACAATGCCAAGCGGGGCGATTCGGCTTCGTTCCAATTGGCCACGATGCGGCGGGCTATCAGGATGCTCCACGACGCGCCGGCGGTCATGCAGGCGAATTTGACTAGACGGCGCGTGTCGGCGATGGCGTAACCGGCTTCTTGCAGCAACTGGAAGGAATGTTCGAGCGCGCCCGCGAACAGGCCGAGACCCGCGATGGGAATCAGAGCGTAGGCCAGATGAAAGGCGGCACGCCGGCGCATGCCCGCTGCCACCGCGAGCGCGATGGCCGTGGCAGCGCCCAGCGATATAGCAAGCAGCAGGATTCTCGACGCCGGCGCGAGTTCTGCGACGGGAATGGGGCCGATTTGCTCGAAAGCGTCCCAATACATCGCGCTGAAGCACAGACCGATGAGTACGAAATAGATGCCGAACGCATCGGCGGCACGGATTTCGCAGGCGGACAAATCGACGATTTCCTTGCCCGGCCAGCGCGCAGCGAGGACGACGGCATCGCGGTGGCCGCTGCAACGTCCGCACATGCTGCATTTTTCGTTGCTGCGCAGGCGGCGCACGTCCAGAAGCGGCGGGCAGTCGATGCTGCGCGGCAGCGGCTTGGGGGCGTTGTCCCACGCCTCGCGGTCGACCTTGAAATGCAGCATCGAACAGCGCGCCAGCAGGGAGAACATGCTGCTGATGGGGCACAGATAGCGACACCACACCCGTTTCCCGCGTCCGAGAAAATATCCGCACACCAGCGCCAGCAGCGAAGCGCCGCCCAGCGACACGACGAGCGCGCGCGGGGTTTGATAGGCGTTGGCGAGGTGTTCGTAGACCACGACGAGGGCATAGGCCGCCAAGGGCCATCCCGGCCAGCGCACCCACGCGGGAATCTTGCCGCCGCGTCCGTGGCGGCTGACGAGTTCCGTGAGCGCGCCGTCGGGGCAGAAGACGCCGCACCAGAACTGGCCGAACAATAACATGCTGATAATGACGCCCGGCCACCAGAGTCCCCAGAACAGAATTTCCGACCAGCCGGCAAGGCTGTGAAAGAGGTCGGCGCGGGAGGCGGGTTGCGGCAGGATGGCCGGGACGAACAGGAAAAAATAGTAGAGGAGGACGAAGCCCCACTGCACGCGGCGCACGATGTCCTGCCGCCGTTGCAGCCAGTCGCCCGCGGCCTGTAGCAGCGCCGGGAAACGACGGTACGGCGGCGATAGAACCAGTTCGCGTTTCATGCCGCGGCGCGAATGGCGTCCACGGCGCGCGTCGCCGCTTTGCGCACGTCGATGTCGGCGTCGTTGCGCGCCGCCGCTTCCAGCGCCGCGAGCGCGTCGGGGTGGCGGAGCGCGCCGAGCGCGGCGGCGACTTCCTTGCGCAGGTTGCCGACCGGGTGGGTCAACTCCGCGATGAGCGCCGGAATGGCCGCCGTATCGCCCAGACGGCCAAGGGCGCGCGCCGCTTTCACTCGCACTTCCCACGCAGGGTCGGCGAGGGCACGAATCAGTATCGGCGCGGATGCGGGCCAAGCGAGTTTTTCCAGGGTCTGCACGGTTTCTTCGCGCACCTGCCAATCGTCGTCCACCAACGCATTGGAGAGATGCGGCAGCAGGTCGTCGACATGGCTGGCGTCCGCGAACGACAGGGCGCCCGCCGCCGCGCGTCGCACTGCGGCGTCGGCGTCGGCGCTCAAGCGAGCCGCCAGCGCGGGCAAAGCGGAAGAGTCGCGCAGGTAGGCCAGCGCGCCGATGGCTTCGCGGCGCACCGTGGCGGCAGGGTGTTCCAACAGTTCGCGTGCCGGAGCGAGGACGCCGGGGTGACGCAGCCCGCGCAAGGCCGCGAGCAGAGGGGCGTTTTTTTCACCTTCGGCGCGGTCGAGCAGGTCGAGCAACACGGGCGCGGCGCCCGGGTCGCGCACTTCGGCGAGCGAGGCGCGCGCGGCGGCGACGACTTCCCCGTCTTCGTCGTCCAGCAGCGCGTCCAGCGCCACGAGTACAGCAGGGTCGGCAATGCCTTCCAGCGCGCGCGCGGCTTCGAGGCGGACGTCCGCGTCGGCGTCGCGACTGGCGGCGACGAACACTTGCGGGCAATCGTCGACGTAGTCGGCAAGCTGCAACAGGGCGACGCGGCGCACGGCGGGGTCGCCGTCTTCGAGCAGGGGCATGGCCGCCGCGACTTCGGGGATGAGCGGCATGGTTCTCTCAGCGCAACAGGTAGGGAATTTCGACGCGAATGGCCTTGGTCGGACAGTCGTGCTCGCAGGGCAGGCAATACCAGCACTCGTCGTATGCCATTTTGATTTTCCCGTCGCTTTCATCGAGCACGAGGATGTCGGTCGGGCACACGTCGATGCAGATGCGGCATCCTTTCGCGACGATGCATTTTTCGTAATCGACAACAATGGACGCAGCGGTCGTGGCGTCCTGGGCTATGGCGCTCATGGGTGTCCTTTTGCGTGAGTTCGGTCAGGCGGCCAGCGCGTCATCCTCGATGCGGATGTCGCTGTAGGACTGACGCTCTTTTTCGTTCAGCGGATAGATGTATTCCGGCACCGGGCGTTTGAAGAATTCCGGCTCGCCATTCGCGCCTTTTTTCACTTCGACGAAGGCAAACCAATTTTTGTCGTCGCGACGCGGGTAATCGGTGCGGTAGTGGTAAAGCCCCCAACGGCTTTCGGTGCGGTAGAGCGAAGCGCGCGCCGCCAGTTCGGCACAGTCGAGAATGGCTCGTACCTCGGCGGCGCGCATCAGTTCGTGCGGATTGCGTGCGACCAGACGTTCGATATCCGCGCGGATTTCGACGAAGCGTTTGAGGCCGATTTCCATCTTGGTCGTCACTTTCGGCGGTTGCAGATAGTCGTTGACCATGCGGCGCAACTTGTATTCGACCTGCGTGGGCGACAAGCCCTTGTCGAGTGCGAGCGGCGCGTAGAGGCGCTGGCGTTCGGCCTCGACGGCGGCATCGTCGATTTGCGCCTGTTCCCTGTCGGCGATGTAGTCCACTGCGTCCTCGGCGGCGAGTTCGCCGTAAACCATGGCGCCTAGCATGTAGTTGTGCGCGACGTTGCACACGTCGCCGGCGGCGTACAGACCGGGCACCGTCGTGCGCGCGTGCTCGTCCACCCAGATGCCGGAGGCGCTGTGCCCGCCGCACAGGCCGATTTCGGAGATGTGCATCTCCACCAAATCGCGGCGGTAGTCGGTGTGCCGCCCGGCGTGGAAACGCCCGCGCGTCGGGCGCTCGGTGATGTGGAGCACGTCCTCGATTTTGCGCACGGTCTCTTCGGCAAGATGGTCGAGTTTGAGGAATACCGGCCCGTTGCCGCTCTCCAGTTCGCGCCAGAATTCGAACATCATCTGGCCGCTCCAGTAGTCGCTCTTGATGAAGCGTTCGCCTTTGGCGTTGACCGTGTAGCCGCCGAACGGCCCGGTCACGTAGGCACAGGCGGGGCCGTTGTAGTCCTTGATGAGCGGATTTATCTGAAAGCATTCCAGCCCGGAGAGTTCCGCGCCGGCGTGGTAGGCCATGCTGTAGCCGTCGCCGGCGTTGGTCGGGTTTTCGTAGGTGCCGAACAGATAACCCGAAGCCGGCAGACCGAGCCGCCCCGCCGCGCCGGTGGCGAGCAGCACGGCGCGGGCGCGGATGACTACGAAATCGCCGCTGCGCGAGTCGATGGCCACCGCGCCCGCCGCGCGTCCGTCCGGCCCGGTGAGCAGACGGGTGACGGTGAGGCGGTTTTCGATGGGAATACCGAACTTGCGCAACTGCTTGAACAGCACTTTTTTCAGGCTGCCCCCTTCGGGCATCGGCAACACGTAAGCGCCAAGGTGGTGAACTTTCTTCACCGCGTAGTCGCCGGTTCCGTCCTTCTCGAACTTGACGCCCCACTCGTCGAGTTCGCGAATCATGTCGAAACTGCGCACGGCGTAGGCGTTGATGGTCGCCTGATTGACGATGCCGTCGTTGGCGATGGTGATTTCCTTGACGTATTGCTCCGGCGTCGCAAAGCCGGGGATGACGGCGTTGTTGGCGCTGTCCATGCCCTCGGCGATGGCGCCGGAGCGTTTGACGTTGGCCTTGTCGAGCAGCAGGATGCGCGTTCCCGGCGCTTTTTGCTTGGCGCGAATCGCCGCCAGCGGCCCGGCGGTGCCGCCGCCGATGATGAGGAAGTCGGTTTCGATGTCGCGGGTTTGCATGGGTTTCCTTCGTGGCTGGATGTGGTTCGGGGTTTATCGCGACGCGTCAGATGCGTTCGGCGCGCGTCTGGTAGCGGAACGAATCGCCGCGATAGAACAGGTATTCGAAGTCGATGGGTTGGCCCGCCTTGCTCCAGGTCAGGCGTTCCATGCGCAGAACGGGCGCACCGACGGGGATACTGAGCAGTGAAGCCAGCGTGTTGTCGGCGTTGATGGCGTTGATGCTCAGGTCGGCGTGGCCAAGTGGCGTTTCGTAGTCGTTTTCGATGATGAGGAAGATGTCGCGGTTGACGAGGTCTTCCCTGGCCAACCGCGCGCCGAGGCTGCGGCGCACGTAGGTGACGTCGAGCGACACCGGCTCCTGACGGGCGTAGCGGATGCGGCGAAATTCGGTGAGCGGGCTGCCTTCCGGCACCTGTAGCCGGGCGGCCATCGTCGCGTCGGCGTTGACGGGCAGCGCGCTCAACAGGCGGTTGTAGACCTCCACGCCCATGCCTGACATCGCTTCGGCGAAGCCTTGCAGGCGTACCAGTTGCAGTGGGGGCTTGAGCGGCGAAACGAAGGTGCCCTTACCCGGAACCTTGAAAATCAGTTGTTCCTTTTCCAGTTCGTTCAGCGCCTGACGGACGGTGATGCGACTGACGCCGTAAGCGCCCATCAGGTTGCTTTCCGACGGCAACTGGCTGTGCGCGGAGTAATCGCCGTCCAGAATCCTGTCGCGCAGGTCTTCCTTTATCTGCGCGTAGAGCGGCAGCGGGCGGTGATGAAGGATGGCGTCGGCAGTGAACATGGCGGTCGAGGTTTGCGCGCGCATCAAGAAATCGCGCCGGCCAGTTGTAGGGTCATGGCGGGTTGAGCGGAGCGTTCCGGCGTCGGAGCGTCACGGCGGCGCTCGTCGTGGACGAGGTCGAGGCAATGTCGTTTCAGGCGAATGAACTCGTCGGAGGTGAGCCAGGCTTCGCCGCGCGGACGCTCGGTGCGAACCGCGATGTCCTCGCGGATGCGTCCGGGGCAACGCGTCATGACCAGCACGCGGTCGGAAAGGAAAAGCGCCTCGTCGATGTCATGGGTGACGAAAACCACGGTGGTGCGGATGTTCGTCCAGATTTGCAGCAGCAGTTGCTGCATGACCCAACGCGTCTGCGCGTCGAGGGCGCTGAACGGTTCGTCCATCAGCAGCACGCGCGGGTGGTTGATGAGCACGCGCGCGATTTCCACCCGCTGTTGCATTCCACCCGACAACTGCACCGGATATTTATCGCCGAATTCCGCCAGTCCCACCAGTTCGAGCAACTCGCGGGCGCGCGCCTCGCGTTCGGCGCGAGCGACGCCTTTCATCTTCAGGCCGAAGGCAACGTTGTCGATGACCTTCTTCCACGGAAACAGCGTGTGGTGCTGGAACACCAGACCGCGTTCCGGCGCGGGGCCGAGAATCGTCTTGCCGTCGAGCGCGAGGTTGCCGGCGGACGGTCGGATGTGTCCGGCCAGCGCACCCAGCAGCGTCGATTTGCCGCAACCCGACGGGCCGAGCACGCAGACGAATTCGCCGGGAGCGATGTCGAAACCGACGCGTTCGACGGCGCGGAAGTTCTCCTTGCCAGTGTGCCATGCGATGGAGAGGTCGCACGCCTCGATGCGTCCGCCGTGGGAACCGTCGTGTATTTCATTCATGTTCGCGCCTCGCTTCGATGCGATACCACGGCGTCAGCAGGTTGCCGAGCTTGCGCACCAACACGCTGCTCGCCATGCCGAAAACGCCGATGAACAACATGCCGACGACGATGTCGGCGTAGCTTTGCAGGTTGTACGACTCCCACGTGTAGTAGCCGATGCCGTATTGGCCGGCGATCATCTCCGCCGTCACCAGACAGAACCAGCACGTCCCCATTCCGATGGAAAGCCCGGTGACGATGCTCGGCGCCGCGCCTGGCAGGATGACTTCGAGCAACAGCCGCAGGCGTCCCGCGCCCAGACTTTTCGCCGCCGAAATCAGGCGCGGGTCGATGGCGCCGACGCCGTGGATGGTGTTGAGCAGCACGGGAAACAGCGCGCCGACGAAGGTGATGTAAATCATCGACAGTTCGCTGGATGGAAACATCAGGATGGCCAACGGAATCCACGCCACGCCGGGGATGGGGCGCAGCATTTCCAGCGGCGGTTGCAGCAAATCCGCCGCCCAGCGCGAACGTCCTATCAGCAAGCCGAGCACGACGCCCGTCACGGTCGCCGAGACGAAGCCGGCGAAGACGCGATACAGGCTGCTGCCGACGTGGTTGCCGACTTTGGGCGATTGCAGCAAATCCCACAGCGCCGGAACGACTTCGCTCGGCGCCGGAATGTTCTGAAAAGTGACCAGCCCAAGGTGCAGACGGTGCTCGGAGGCGAATTGCCAGAACGCGACGAACAACGCCAACGAACCGAGCCGAACGAGCAAGCGTCCAAGCGGCAATCTCCCGCGTCGTCCGCTGCCGGGTTCCGGCACGCCGATTTCCGCGTCGTTCGAGGCGACGTTGGCGTCGAGCGATGGCGCGGCGGGGAAGGGAACGCTTTCCGCGCTCGCGCCGGTTTGTGGCTCGCCCATGGTCAGCGTGGCGACCGCTGCGTCGTCGTGGTTGCCGCGAAGGTGGAGGCGAAACTGACCAGCGCGCCGCCGCCCTGCTGCGCCGCCTTTTCGGCGGTTGCTTTTTCGAGATAGGCGTCGATTCTGCCGTCCGGCTGGCGCGCGAACCACGCCAGATTCGCCAGCAGCTTGAGTCCGGTGTCGTGGTCATGCACGAAGACGACGCGAATCTTCTTGCCGGCTTTTTGCGCCTCCTGCACCGCGAACAGCGCCGATTCGGGCGAGGCATAGTTGCGGATGCGGGGTTCGCCTTCGACCCAGACCTGCGTCACCCGGCGAAAATCGGAGATGGCCTTGCCGGTCTTGGCGTCCTTGGCGACGAGCGGCTCCTTGCCGTAGGACTTGAGCGCCTTGTCGTAATCCAGCCCCGAAAGCCGGAAAGCTTCGCGCAGGTAACTGTCGTCGATGATTTCGTCGGCGGTCAGCGGCACGTCGTTGCGCTTGAGCAGTGCAAGGGTTTCGATGGCCGTAGTCACCGCCGCGCGGTACTCCGGTTTGAAAGTGAAGTCGCGCTTTTGCAAGCCGAGCGGACCGTGGAAGAGGTAATTCACCTCGGCCTCGATTCCCGTCGTTTTGGCAATCAACTCGGAATACTTTTCCGGCTCGGCGCTCAGCAGACGGTCGGCCTCGATGGCGGCGCGCAGGAAGGCGACGACGATTTCCGGGTACTTCTTCGCGTATTCGACATTGACCAGCGTGCCGTGGAAGGTCGGCGAGTTGGCTTGCGCGCCGTCGTAAATCTTGCGCGCGAAACCGCGATACGGGAAAAGCTCGGCGAAAGGCACGAAATCGGCGTGCGCGTCGATCTTCCCGCTTTGCAGGGCGCTGCCGCCCACTTCCGGCGACTGGGACACCAGATTGACGTCGCGTTGCGGGTCGAGTCCGGCGGACTTGAGCGCGCGCAGAATCATGCTGTGCGCGGTAGAGCCGAACGGCACGGAAATGCTCTTGCCCTTGAGGTCGAGCAGCGAATTGGCCGACGAGCCAATCGGCACGACCAACCCGTTGCCGCTACCCTGCGGCGACCCGGAGAGTGAAGTGATGAACACGCTGCGTCCGCCCGTCTTTTTGAACGCGGCGGCGTTGAGCGCCCCCGGAAAGTCCGCCATGCTGCCGATGTCCAGCTTGCCGCCCACCATTTCATTGGTTAGCGGTGGCCCAGAAGTGAAGTTCTTCCAAACGATGTCGTACTGAACGTTCTTGTACTTGCCGTCGTGCGGCAAATATTTTTCCAACAGCTTCAATTCGCGCACGATGAGTCCGCCCGACGCGCAATTGATGGTGGTGTCCTGGGTGCCGATAGCGACGCGAATGGTCTCGGCGCTCGCGCTGCCAGCGGTCACGGCCAGCGCAATGGATGCGGAAAGCAACGCTTTCAGAATGTTCACAGCCAACTCCCGTTCTAGAGAAAACGGGAGTCAATCTAGCGAAGCCGAACCACCGCGCGAACAACGAAGAATTGCTAACGATATATCCTGTTATAACAGGTGATACAGGTTATGACTCGGGCCATGAAAGTCGGAGACAACCACGGCAAGCGGGAGAGCATCACGGCGACGTATTTGGGCGCGTAGAATCCACCCACACCGCAATCTGGAATCACCTATGCGCCGCGCCGCCGATCTACTCGCCGAACTCAACGCCCTGGACGAATCCACCCGGATCGAAGCCAAGCGCGCCAGCGAACTCGGCAAGTCGGTGATGCAGACCATCGTCGCCTTCGCCAACGAACCGGGGCTGGATGGCGGCTATTTGCTGCTCGGCGTCTCATGGCGCGTCGATGAGAAGGGCGATACGGTCTACAGCGCCGAAGGGCTGTCCGATCCCGACAAACTCCAACGCGACCTCGCCAGCCAATGCGCCGCCATGCTCAACGTGGCGCTGCGCCCGGAAATGCGCGCAGAAACGGTGGAAGGTCGCACGGTGCTGGTCGTCTACGTTCCCGAAGCCGATGTCGCGCAAAAGCCGGTTTATCTGAAGGCCACCGGCTTGCCTGCTGGCGCCTTCCGGCGCATCGGCTCCACCGACCAACGCTGCGTCGACGAGGATTTATGGGTTCTGCGTGGCGAGAGCCAACCTCCGCTCGGCCCTGACCAAAGCCTGCTCGCCGATGCGAGCATGGACGACTTCGACCCCGCCGCCATCGCCGCCTATCGGCGCGGACGCGCCCGCATCAACCCGCAGGCCGAAGAACTCGCCTACGACGACGAGGACATGCTCGAAGCTCTGGGCATGTTGCGCCGTGTCGAGGGGCAGGTTCGCCCCACGCTCGCGGGCATCATCATGTTCGGCAAGCCCATGGCCTTGCGGCGGCTCATGCCCATGCAGCACATCGATTACATCCGCGTGCCCGGAAACGAATGGATGGAAGACCCCGACAACCGTTTCCAGTCGATCGAAATTCGCAAACCTTTGCTGCTGGCGCTGCCGCAAGCCGAAGCAAGCATCGTCGACGAACTCCCCAAGGGTTTCCGCCTACCCGACGGGCAACTGCAAAGCGTGCAGGAACCCATCCTGCCGCGCAAAATCATCCGCGAGGCGCTCGCCAACGCCGCGATGCACCGCAACTACCTGCTCTACAGCCCCACCCAGATCATCCGCTACGGCAACCGCATCGAAATCCGCAACGTCGGCTATTCCCTCAAGGAACCCGAACAGTTGGGCATCCCCGGCTCGCGCCTGCGCAACCCGACCATCGCCACCGTGCTGCACGACCTGAACATGGCGGAAGCCAAAGGCACCGGCATCCGCACCATGCGGCGGCTGGCCGCCGAGGCCGGATTGCCGCTGCCGGAATTCAACTCCAACCGACAAGCCAACGAATTCAAGCTCACCCTGTTCCTGCACAACCTGTTCACCGAAGATGATTACGGGTGGTTGCAGTCCATCGCCGGCCCGAAGATCGACGCCGAGGAAGCCAAGGCGCTGATCTACGCCCGCGAGACAGGTGCAGTGGACAACGCCGCCTGCCGCGA
>JAISSY010000041.1 GCA_031272995.1 Azoarcus sp. | reverse complement strand
CGTTCCCCATCCCCACTTTGACGCGCGGCCCCGCCGGCCTGACGCTGGAAGACGTCGCGCTCGCAGAAGTCGCCGCGCGCTTCGGCACCCCCACCTACGTCTATTCGCGCGCCGCGCTTACCGCCGCCTTCGCGGCCTACCGCGACGCGCTCGCCGGACGCCCGGCGCTGGTGTGTTACGCCGTCAAGGCCAATTCCAATCTCGCCGTGCTCTCGGTGTTCGCCGCGCTCGGCGCCGGCTTCGACATCGTTTCCGGCGGCGAACTGGCGCGCGTGCTCGCCGCCGGTGGTCGCGCCGACCGCGTCGTCTTCTCCGGCGTCGGCAAGAGTCGCGCCGAAATGAAGCAGGCGCTCGAAGCCGGCATCCGCTGCTTCAACGTCGAATCCGCCCCCGAACTCGAACGCCTGAACGCCGTGGCCGGCGAACTGGGGCTGGTCGCCCCCGTCGCCCTGCGCGTCAATCCCGACGTCGACGCGCAGACCCACCCCTACATCTCTACCGGGCTGAAGCACAACAAGTTCGGGGTCGCCTTTTCGGATGCGCCGACGCTCTACCGCCGCGCCGCCGCGCTGCCGCATCTGGCGGTGCGCGGCGTCGCCTGCCACATCGGCTCGCAGTTGCTGGACGGCGCGCCGGTGCTCGAAGCCGCGCAACGCATCCTCGACCTCGTCGACCGTCTGGCGCAGGCGGGCATCGAACTGCAACACATCGACCTCGGCGGCGGACTCGGCATCCGCTACAAGGACGAGACCGCGCCCACGGTGGCGGAATATCTCGCGCCGCTTTTGGCGCTGTTCGCGGGGCGGCCGCAGGAACTGTGCTTCGAGCCGGGGCGCTCGCTCACCGGCAACGCCGGCTTGCTGCTCACCCGCATCGAATACCTCAAGCACGGCGAGGAGAAGAATTTCGTCATCGTCGACGCGGCGATGAACGACCTCGCCCGCCCGGCGCTCTACCACGCCTGGCACGACGCCGTACCCGTGGTCGAGCGCGCCGCGCCGCGATGGCATTACGACGTGGTCGGCCCCATCTGCGAGAGCGGCGATTTCCTCGCCCGTGCCCGCGACCTTGCCGTCGCCGAGGGCGATCTGCTGGCGCTGCTGTCGGCGGGCGCCTACGGCATGAGCATGAGCTCCAACTACAACTCGCGCCCGCGCGCCGCCGAGGTCATCGTCGATGGCAGCGCCGCGCTGCTGGCGCGGGCGCGCGAAACCGTCGGGTTGCTCTATGCCCTCGAACGCCCGCTATGAGTCTGGAGCAGCGATGGCGTCAAACGAGGCTCGGCGTCTTTTTCGTCGGCGCTTCGTCGGGATGGGCGGCGGCGTTGAGCGCGTTGCCGAAAGCGTCCCAAACGCCGACGTCCGGCACATGCACGCCGGTCTGGGCGCTTTGCCGCATGATGTCGAGCATCAGTTCGGAGAGCGCGAACAATTCACCCTTGGCGCGCACTTTGGGGTCGTGGTGGTGCAACATCGCCAAACGTTGTTCGGAAGTGCAGGTCAACGCTTCGGCGGCCAGCGAGCGCACTTGCGCCGGATCGGTCCAGTCGATGCCGATCAGCACGCCACGGGTGACGATTTCGTCTTCGAGTTCTGCCGCGGTGCGGTCGTAATGCCCAAAGCCACTCATTTTTTCTCTCCACGTTGTCGGGGGTACAGCAATGCTGCCTCGTTATAGTGCAGTGCGGCAAACGTTACCATCGTCATCGCCCAACAGCGTGCAATTTCGGTCACGGCGCGGCGTTCGCGTTGCGGCGGGTGTGCTGATTTTGGCACTGTCGGCGTTCGTTTCGCCAGTTTTCGCCGCGCCCGCAACAAAACTCCCCGCCCCGGTGCGCGCCGCGCTCGAAAAGGCGCGCATCCCGGCAAGCGCGGTATCGGCATGGACGCAGCCGCTCGACGCCCGCCAGCCGACGCTGGCGGTAAACGCCGCGCGGGCGATGAATCCGGCCTCGGTCATGAAAGTGGTCACCACTTTCGCCGCGCTCGAGCAATTCGGCCCCGAGCGCACGTGGACGACGCGCTACGCCGTCAGCGCCCCCATCGAAGACGGCACCCTCGTCGGCAACCTCTACCTGATTGGCGACGGCGACCCGGTGCTCACCTACGAACGCCTGTGGCGCGTGCTGCGCCGCCTGCGCGGCCTCGGGCTGAAGATGATAGACGGCGACATCGTGCTCGACGACAGCGCGCTCGCTTTCCCGCCGCTCGACCCCTACGCCTTCGACGGCAAAGGCTTGCGCCCCTACAACAGCAACGGCAATGGCCTGCTGATGCACTTCAACGCGCAAGAACTGGCGCTTTTCCCCGGCGCAAAAGCCGGCGACCCGGTGCGCGCCGTCATCGAGCCGCCTCTGGCGGGCATCGCGGTGGAGAACCGCATCGTCACCTCCGCAAAAGTCTGCGATTCATGGTGGCGCGACCTCGACGCCACGCTGGACGGCGTGCATCTGACCCTTACCGGCAGCCTGCCCGCCAGTTGCGGCCCGCGCCTGTGGGCGACCGCGCCGCTGACGCCGCCCGCCTTCGCCGAGGCGCTGGTCAAATCCCTGTGGCTGGAACTGGGCGGCAAGCTGCGCGGCAAAGTGACGCACGGCGTCGCGCCCAAGGAAGCCGTCATCCTCATCGCCGACGAATCGCCGCCCTTGGGCGAAATCGTGCGCACGATGAACAAGTGGTCGAACAACGTCATCGCCCGTGAATTGATTGCCCAATTGGGCCGCGCCGACCCGCCGCCCCCCGACACGATGGCGGCGGGCGTCGCGGCGGCAAAGCAGCGCCTGAAAGCGGCCAACATCGACACCACCGGTCTCGTGCTGGTCAACGGCGCCGGACTCTCCCGCGAAGGCCGCGTCCGCGCCGACACCCTCGGCGCCATACTGGTGCGCGCATGGCAACGCCCGTGGATGCCGGAATTCGTCGCCTCGCTCCCCATCCTCGGCCGCGACGGCACCACCCGCCGCCGCCTCGCCGACAGCCCTGCCGCCGGTCATGCCCACCTGAAAACCGGCACCATCAACGACGTGAAAGCCATCGCCGGCTACGTGCTCGACAAACACGGCCGCCGCCACGCCATCGTGATGATGGTCAACCACCCCGACGCCGGCAAATCCGGCAAGGCGCAGGACGCGCTGATTGAATGGGTGTGGCAGGGAGGCAAACGGTAGGGGCGACCGCCCTCGGTCGCCCGTGCAAACCGTCGTCAGCCCCGCCGACAGGCGTTTATCGCATCCCGCGTCGCCAGCGCCGCGGCGCGGGCTTTGTCGGCGAAATCCTCGCCCTCGCCGGCGTACAGAATGGCGCGCGAGGAATTGAGCATCAGCCCGCAGCCGTCCGCCGTCTGGCCTGCCGCCACGGTGGCGGCGATGTCGCCGCCCTGCGCGCCGATGCCGGGCACCAAGAGCGGCATGTCGCCGACGAGGGCGCGCACGCGGGCGATTTCCGCCGGGTAGGTCGCCCCGACCACCAGCGCGCATTGGCCGTTTTCGTTCCACTCATCCGCCACCAGCCGCGCCACGCGCTCGTAGAGCTTTTCGCCGCCGACTTCCAGATTCTGCAAATCGTCGCCGCCGGCGTTGGAGGTGCGGCAGAGCAGAATCACGCCCTTGCCCGCCCATTGCAGATACGGCATCACCGAATCGCGCCCCATGTAGGGATTCACCGTCACCGCGTCGGCGCCGTAGCGGGCGAATGCTTCCTCGGCGTAGTGGCTGGCGGTGCTGCCGATGTCGCCGCGCTTGGCGTCGAGGATGACCGGCACGCCGGGGTGGCGGGCGTGGATGTGGGCGACGAGGCGTTCGAGCTGGTATTCGGCGCGGCGCGCGGCGAAGTGGGCGATTTGCGGCTTGAAGGCGCAAACGAGGTCGGCGGTGGCGTCGACGATGGCGCGGCAGAACTCGAAAATCGCGTCCGCCTTGCCGGCGAACGAGGGCGGAAAGCGCGCCGGGTCGGGGTCGAGTCCGACGCAGAGCAGGCTGGAGCGCGTCCGCCAGGTTTCCCGCAGGGTGGCGATGAAATCCATGCGTCAGCCTCGCGCCACGAAATCGAGCGCCAGCCCGATGAAAATCGCCACGCCCACCCAGTTGTTGGCGACGAAGGCGCGCCAGCATCCGTCGCGTTCGCGCCCGCGAATCAGGGTGTAGATATAAGCGGCGGCGGCGGCGGCGACGGCCAGACCGGCGAGGAACACCCAACCGCGCCCGACCCACAGCCCCACCGCCGCGACCAGCGCGAAAGCGGCGGCGTAGCAGGTCATCACCGCCCGCACCTCGTAACGCCCGAAAGTAATCGCGGAACTGCGCACGTGGCCGAGCTTGAGGTCGTCGGCGCGGTCGACCATCGCGTATTCGGTGTCGAAAGCAATCACCCAGAAGAGATTGCCCAACAGCAGCACCCACGCCTCGGCGGGCACGGCGTTGCGCACGGCGGCGTAAGCCATCGGAATGCCGAAACCGTAAGCGACGCCCAGATACGCCTGCGGCAGCGGCAGGAAGCGTTTGGTGAACGGATAGCTCGCGGTCAGCGCCAGCGCCCCCAACGCCAGCCAGAACACCAGCCGGTTGTTGAGCGCCAGCAGCAGCAGGCAAGCGAGAAACAGCAGCGTCAGCACCAGCCACAGCGCCTCGCGCGGCGTCGCCGTGCCGCTGGCAAGTGGCCGCAAGCGCGTGCGTTCGACATGTTTGTCGATGTCGCGGTCGGCGTAATCGTTGATGATGCAGCCTGCCGAGTGCATCAGAAAGCTCCCGAAAGCGAAAATCGCCACCAGATGCAGCGGCGGCATCCCACCCGCCGCCAGCCACAGCGCCCACATCGTCGGCCACAACAGCAGCAGCGTGCCCACCTGCTTGTCGAGCGTGTCGACACGAATCAACTGGGCGTAACGCGGCAAGCGGGCAACCAAATTCATCGTCGGTGGAGGGGCGAATGAAGGACTGTGCATTCTAAAGCCTGAGAGCGCAGGGGTGGACGACTGGCGCGTGCGGGAGTTCCGCGTTAGGTTGACGGCGTCCGCCGCGCGCGGCGCGACGCGGGAGGCCGAACATCGTGGAACGCGTGCAATACCGTCATGGCGCCGGTCTGGAACTGGTGCTGACCGAGAACGTCGCCCGGCGTTATCCGGCGCACGTGCACACGCGGCACGCCGTCGTCGGTGTGCTGGCGAAAGGGCGGCTGACGCTGGCGACGCCCGCCGGCACGCGCGCCCTGTCGGCGGGCATGTGTTTCGTCGTGCCTTCCGGCGTACCGCACGCCCTCAGCCTCGACGCCGGCAGCGCGCTGGCGGTGTTGTGCATCGAACAGCCGCCGCGCTGGCCGGAAAACGCCGTGACGCGCATCGCCCGCCAGTTCGCCGAAACGCCGTGGGAGCCGCACGCCCTGCGCGACACCGCGAAACGGGCGGGATGCAGCCAATGGCAATTCCTGCACGCTTTTCGCAAGGCGACCGGCCTCACCCCGCACCTCTGGCTCACCGCCTGCCGTCTGCGTCAGGTGCGTCGACTACTGCGCGGCGGCACGGCGATGGCCGAAGCCGCGCTCGCCGCCGGTTTCTTCGACCAAAGCCACATGCAGCGCGTTTTCAAGCGCCACCACGGCCTGACGCCCGCCGGCACGCACGCCCTGTCGGCGGGCATGTGTTTCGTCGTGCCTTCTGGCGTGCCGCACGCCCTCAGCCTCGACGCCGGCAGCGCGCTGGCGGTGTTGTGCATCGAGCAGCCGCCGCGCTGGCCGGAAAACGCCATGACGCGCATCGCCCGCCAGTTCGCCGAAACGCCGTGGGAGCCGCACGCCCTGCGCGACACCGCGCAACGGGCGGGATGCAGCCAATGGCAATTCCTGCGCGCTTTTCGCAAGGCGACCGGCCTCACGCCGCACGTCTGGCTCACCGCCTGCCGTCTGCGTCAGGTGCGTCGACTACTGCGCGGCGGCACGACGATGGCCGAAGCCGCGCTCGCCGCCGGTTTCTTCGACCAAAGCCACATGCAGCG
>JAISSY010000033.1 GCA_031272995.1 Azoarcus sp. | reverse complement strand
CGACGTTGAAGCAGCGGATGCCGGCTTCGAGCGCCTGCTTCATTTCGGCGCGACTCTTGCCGACGCCGGAGAAGACGACGCGGTCGGCGCGACCGCCGGCGGCGAGCACGCGCGCCAGTTCGCCGCCGGAAACGATGTCGAAGCCGGCGCCGAGCGCGGCGAATACCGAGAGCACGGCGAGATTGGAATTGGCCTTGACGGCGTAACACACCAGCGCCGGGCGTCCGGCGAGCGCGTCGCGGTAGGCGGCGAAGGCGGCGGTGAGCGCGGCGCGCGAATAGACGTAGGTGGGGGTGCCGAAGCGCGCGGCGACTTCTGCGAGCGCGACGTCTTCCAGCGTCAGGCCGGCGGGGCCGCGCGTCAAAGTGGGGATGGGGAACGGTGCGTCGCTCATGGTTGCGGGGCGGGGGTCGCGGGGGTTTCGGGAGCGGTGGTGGGCGCGGCTTCGGCGGCGTCCTGCGCCGGGGCGGCGGACGTGGCGGGCGGCGTCGGATTGGGCGGCAGGTAGAGCGGCCCCTTGATGCCGCAGGCGGCGAGCAATAAAGCCGTGGCGGCGGCGAGCGTCAAGCGCATGAACGGTTTCTCCGGCAATAAAAAACGTCATTCCCGCCAAAGCGGGAATGACGAATTCTAGTCTCGTTTTACAGCATTCAATTGCCGAACAGCGAGTCGCGCACCGGCGCGGGCGGTTGCTGCGGTCGGGTCGCGGCCGGGTCGCGGCGTTCGCCGGGCGACAGGCCGAACAACTCGTTGAACCAATCGCCGTCCTCGACCGGGGCGCTCTTCAACTCAGGCGGCTTGTTTTCGGCGTAATAAACGTCCTCGCGGCTGCCGTCGCCGGCCAGCGCGGAACTCAGCCCGGACGGGCGCGCCATCGCGACTTCCGGAGCGCCGTCGAGCGCGGTGCGCATGTAGTTGACCCAGATTGGCAAGGCCGCGACGCCGCCGGTTTCGCCTTTGCCGAGGTTGTGCGGGGTCGGGAAGCCGAGCCATGTCACCGCCACCACTTGCGGGTTGTAACCGCAGAACCACGCGTCGACGAAATCGTTGGTGGTGCCGGTCTTGCCGGCGAGGTCGCCGCGGTTGAGGGCGCGGGCGCGAGCGGCGGTGCCGCGCCGCACCACGTCCTGCAGCATCGAGGTCATCACCCATGCGTTGCGCTCGTCGATGGCGCGCGGCGCGTTGTTGCCCGCCACCAGCGGCGTGATGCGGGCGATGGGCTTGCGGTCGTTGTCCTGAATCTCTTTCACCACGTAGGGATTGACGCGGAAGCCGCCGTTGGCGAACACGGCGTAGGCGGTGGCCATTTCCCACGGCGTCACCGAGCCGGCGCCCAGCGCCATGGTGAGATAGGGCGGGTGATGCGAGCCGTCGAAGCCGAAGTTGGCGAGATAGCGTTGCGCGTAGCGCGGGGTGATGTCTTGCAGCACGCGGATGGCGGGAATGTTCTTCGAGTGCGCCAGCGCGTCGCGCAGGGTGATGATGCCGCTGAATTTATTGTCGTAGTTGTGCGGCGTCCATTCCTGCCCGGTGACGCCTCCGGCCGGGAAATATATCGGCTCGTCGGCGATCAGCGTGCCGGGCGCGTAGCCGCGTTCGAGACTGGCGGAGTAGATGAAGGGCTTGAAGCTGGAGCCGGGCTGACGCTCGGCCTGCGTGACGTTGTTGAACTGACGGCGACCGTAGTCGAAGCCGCCCACCAGCGCCCGCACCGCGCCAGTGGAGGCGTCGAGCGACAGCAGCGCCGCCTCGACTTCGGGCAATTGCGTCAGTTCCCATGCGTTGTCGGCGTTCTTGCGGATGCGCACCAGCGCGCCCCGGCGCACTTGATGGTTCGGATTGGCGCGTTCGTTGAGCATCGGCGTGGCGAAGCGCAGCCCGGTGCCGGCGATGGCGATGAACTGGCCGGCGCGGTAGACCGAAACCTCCTTCTGCGACGCCTTCACCACCACGGCGGCGAGCAAATCGCCGTAGTCGCGCGCCTGCACGATTTCTTCGTCGAGCGCTTCTTCGTCGAGCCTGTCGGCGGGCAGCACGATGTATTTTTCCGGGCCGCGATAGCCGTGGCGGCGGTCGTAATCCATCACGCCCTGCCGCAGCGAGTTGTAAGCGGCTTCCTGTTCGGCGCGGTTGATGGTGGTGATGATTTTGTAGCCGCCCTGATAAGCCTGTTCGCCGAATTTCTCGAAGGCGATCTGACGGGCGATTTCGGCGACGAACTCGGCGTGCACCAGCTTCTGTTGCTGACGCGCGGCGCTGCCGCCGGTAGTGACGATGTGTTCCTTGACCGCCAGTTCGTATTGCGGCTTCTTGATGAAGCCGGCGTCGAGCATGCGCGCCAGAACGTATTGCTGGCGATTGCGCGCTCGCGTCGGATTGGAGATCGGGTTGCCGGCGGTGGGCGCTTGCGGCAGTCCGGCGAGCATGGCGGCTTCGCCGAGCGTGATGTCGGCGAGCGGCTTGCCGAAATAAATCTGCGCCGCGGCCGAGAAACCGTAGGCGCGTTGGCCGAGGAAGATTTGATTGACGTAAAGCTCGAGGATTTGGTCTTTCGACAGGTTGTGCTCGATTTTGAGCGACAACAGGATTTCGTAGAGCTTGCGGTTGTAGGAACGCTCGCGCGACAGGAAGAAATTACGCGCCACCTGCATGGTGATGGTGGAAGCGCCCTGTCCGCGCTTGCCCGAACGCAAATTATTAAAGAAAGCGCGAATCAGGCCGATAGGGTCAATACCCATGTGGTCGTAGAAGTTCTCGTCTTCTGCGGCAAGCAGGGCATGTTTGAGTTTGTCGGGAACGTCCTTGATTTTGACGACTTCTCGTCGCTCCTCGCCGTACTCGTCGATCAGGAAGCCGTCGGCGGTGTAGATGCGCAATGGGATGCGCGGTTTGTAGTCCGTCAAAGCTTCGAGGGAAGGCAAATTTGGCCAGGCCAGCAAAGAGATTGCGACCAACGTGGCCAATCCGATCGTCACCAACGCGACCAGCGCGGCGAACGGGTAGAGGAGCCAGCGCATCATGAGTCCATTTGTGAAGAGGCGAGTCACATTATATAGACAGAAAGACCACCCCGGCGGTGTGGCGATGCGTTTTTGCGCCGGAGGTCGCGTCTCTCCGTATCTTGCGCAATTCGTGACCGATGTCACTCCGGGTGACTGTATTGCGGAATATTTGCTTTTAGCGCGCTGGCGGCCTCTTTACACTGAAATTCCCAACGTCGGGCGTCGGCAGTCGGCGGCGTCCGTTGTCCCATATGGAATAATTAGAGGACGTTCTTCGTGATTGACATCTCCCTTTTTGGTTCGAAGTCGCGCCAGCTAGCGGGGTTGGACATCTCCTCCACGTCGATCAAGATGGTGGAGCTGTCCAACGGCGAGCGTGGCGGCTATCGCGTCGAACGCTACGTGATCGAGCCGTTGCCGCGCGAATCGGTGGCGGACGGCAACATCGTCAATTTCGACGCCGTCGCCGAAGGCTTGCGCCGCGCCCTGCGGCGTTTCGGCTCCGGGGTGAAGAACGTCGCCATCGCCCTGCCGGCCTCGGCGGTGTTTACCAAGAAAATCATCCTGCCCGCCGGTCTGCGCGAACTGGAAATGGAAATGCAGGTCGAGTCGGAGGCGGCGCAATACATCCCGTTCGCGCTCGACGAGGTCAATCTCGATTTTCAGGTCATCGGCTCGGCCGGCGCCGAGGGCGAGGTCGAAGTGCTGGTGGCCGCATCGCGCAAGGAAAAGGTCGAAGACCGCGTCGGCGTCGTCGAAGCCTGTGGGCTGAAGGCGACGGTGGTCGACATCGAATCGCTGGCGCTCGAAGGCGCTTTCGAGTTGGTGGCGCGGCAACTGCCGGGCGGCGGCGAAGGCAAGCTGGTGGCGCTGGTGGTCGCCGGCGCCTCGGTGCTGAACTTCGTGGTGTTGAAGAACGGGCAACGGCTTTATGCGCGCGAACAAGGGTTCGGCGGCAATCAACTCACGCTCGACATCGCCCGCCAGTACGGCATGAACCCCGACGAGGCCGAACTGGCCAAGCGTTCCGGCGAACTGCCGGAGGATTACGGCCCCGATCTGCTGCACCCGTTCATGGACAGTCTGGCGCTCGAAGTGTCGCGCGCGCTGCAATTCTTCTTCACTTCGACGCAATACAACGAGGTCGATTACCTCGTGCTCGCCGGCGGTTGCGCGGTGATTCCGGGGCTGGCCGAAGTCGTCGGCGCGCGCACGCAGGTCAAGACCACCGTGGCCAATCCCTTCGCCGGCATGACCATCGCCGGGAAACTCGGCTCCAAAAAACTGCTGGCCGACGCGCCTTCCCTGATGGTGGCGTGCGGGCTGGCCTTGCGGAGATTCGACGAATGATTCGCATCAATCTCCTTCCGTACCGCGAAGAAAAACGCAAAGAGCGGCGGCAACAGTTCTACGTCGTCGCCACGCTGATGGCCGTGCTCGGCGCCGCCATCTGGTTGTTGGTGCATATGATCAACGCCGGTCACCTCGGCGTTCAGGACGAGCGCAACCGCATCTTTCAGGATCAGATCGCCGCGCTCGACAAGGAAATTTCCGAAATCAAGGATTTGCGCGGCCAAATCGACCGCTTGCTGGCGCGCAAACAGATCATCGAAACCTTGCAGAGCAATCGCGCCGAAACCGTGCATCTGTTCAACGAACTGGCCGCGCGCGTGCCTTCCGGGGTGTATCTGAATCTGGTGACCCAGACCGGCGACAAAATCACCCTCAAAGGCTATGCGCAGTCGAACGCGCGCGTCTCGCTCCTGATGAGCAGCCTGAACGATTCGCCTTTCCTCGCCGGCTCCGAAGTGGTGAGAAGCGTGGCGGAGACGCTCAACAACCGGCGCGTCTACAGCTTCGAGGTCAACGTCTATATCGAAAAACCCGCGCCGCAAGAAAGCGGGGCGACGGCCAGCGCCGCAACGACGAGAAGGGGGTAGGCCGAAATGAGCGCCTTCGATTTTCAACGTTTGCAGGACGACTTCCGGGGACTCAACTTCAACGACCCCGGCGTCTGGCCCTTGGCGCCCCGCGTCGTCGCCTTCGTGGTAGTGCTGCTCGGCGTCATCGCGCTCGGCTGGTTGCTCGATTGGCAGGATCAGTGGAGCGAACTGGAGCAGAAAGAAGCCGAGGAAACGCAACTGCGCGATAGCTGGCTCACCAAGAAGCGTCAGGCGGTCAATCTGGACGAATACAAGCGCCAGTTGGCCGAAATCAACCGCCAGTTCGACGGCTTGGTGCGGCAGTTGCCCGGCAAGGCCGAGATGGAATCGCTGCTTTCCGACATCAATCAGGCCGGGTTGGGGCGCGGTTTGCAATTCGACCTTTTCCAGCCCACCGGCGCCGTGGTCAATGAGTTCTACGCCGCCGTGCCGGTCAAGATCAGCGTCACCGGCAGTTACGACGACATCGGCGAATTCGCCAGCGACGTCGCCAAGATGCCGCGCATCGTCACCATCAAGAACATGGTGCTCACCGCTTCGCCGCAGGCGAACCGCAAGGGCGGTTACGACGGGCGTCTGAAGCTCGACGCCACCGCCGAAACCTATCGCTATCTGGACGAAGAAGAAACCAGACAGCGGGGAGAGAAAAAATGAGAGGCGCGCTGGTTTTGCTGATATGCGGCGCCTTGGTGGCCGGCTGCGCCGACGAACAGGAAAACATCCAGCAATGGATGAGCGAACAGGCCGTCGGCATGCGTGGCGCGGTCAAGCCCATTCCGGAAATCAAGATTTATCCGGTGGTCGATTTCGCCCCCGCCGACACTTTGGAACCCTTCAACGTGGCGAGAATCGAACCGGCCAAACCGGACAAGCCAAAACTGAACGACCCGCGCCTTGACCCGGACAGGCAGCGCGAGCCGTTGGAAGCGTTCCCGTTGGAATCTTTGAAGATGGTTGGAGTGTTGAGACAAGGCAAGGAAATTCATGCCCTCATTCAGGCCGACAACGCGCTCTATCAAGTGCACGTCGGCAACTTCATGGGTCGGAATTACGGCAAGGTCACCGCGATTACCGATGAAGCGCTAGAACTTCAGGAGTTGATTGAGGATATGAACGACGGTTGGGTCGAGCGTATTAGTTCATTGCAGCTACAGGAGCGGCAGGAGGCAGGAAGATGAAGCAAATAATCAAAATGTGGTTGCTCGCCACGGTGGCGACGGGATTGTCCATGTCCGTCGCGCCGGTGTGGGCGCAGGAGGACGTGCCGTTCTTCGGCAGGCTGACCGACGACATGATCGAAGGATTGTTGATCCTCGACCCGCCGGGCGCCGGCGTCACCCTCAACAGCATTCAGTCGCTCAGTGTGGCCGACGACGGCGGTTCCCTCTACGTGCGTCTGACCACCAAAGAACCCTTGAAAGCGATTCCGGCCAGCTTCACCGTGGCCAATCCGCCGCGCATCGCGTTCGACTTTCCGGACATGGCCAACGGCACCGGCCAGAACATGCAGAGCATCGAGCGCGGCGATTTGCGCAGCGCCAACGTCGTGCAGGTCGGCGAGCGCACCCGCGTGGTGTTGAATCTGGCGCGTCTGATGACCTACGACACCCGCGTCAGCGGCAACACGCTCATCATCGCGCTGGCGGCGAACAAGACCACCGCGCCCACTCCGGCGGCGCTCTCCGGCGCTCAACTCGCCCGCGCCGCCACGCCGCGCGCGCAGGCCGCCCCGGTCGCCATCGGCTCGTCGGTCAACGACATCAACTTCCGTCGCGGCGCGGCGGGCGAAGGCCGGGTCGTCGTGCAGTTGTCCAACCCCGAAACCGGCGTCGACGTGCGCCAGCAAGGCGGCAAGCTGGTGGTGAACATCCTCAGGACGATGTTGCCCGAAAACCTGCGCCGGCTCTCCGACGTCACCGATTTCGGCACCCCGGTCAATTCGCTGCTCGCCGAACAACAGGGCGAAAACGTGCGCATCACGGTGTCGCCGAACGGCTTGTGGGAGCACAACGCCTATCAGAGCGGCGATCAGTTCGTGCTCGAAGTGAAGCGCGTCGTCGAAGACCCCAACAAACTCGTGCAGCGCGGCGGTCGCAGCAAATACGGCGGCGAAAAGCTCTCGCTCAACTTCCAGAACGTCGACGTGCGTTCGGTGCTGCAAGTCATCGCCGACTTCACCGACTTCAACATCGTCACCTCCGACTCGGTGCAGGGCAATCTCACCCTGCGGCTGAAGGACGTGCCGTGGGATCAGGCGCTCGACATCATCCTGCAGGCCAAGGG
>JAISSY010000021.1 GCA_031272995.1 Azoarcus sp. | reverse complement strand
AAGTGGCGGTCGTGCGAGATGATGACCATCGTGCAGTCGCGCTCGTTCAGCAGGTTTTCCAGCCAGCGGATGGTGTTGATGTCGAGGTTGTTGGTCGGCTCGTCGAGCAGCAGGATGTCGGGGTCGGCGAACAGCGCCTGCGCCAGCAGCACGCGAAGCTTCCAGCCGGGGGCGACGTTCTTCATCGGCCCGTCGTGCAATTCGGTGGCGATGTCCAGCCCGTGCAGCAGTTCGCCAGCGCGCGCTTCGGCGGTGTAGCCGTCGTATTCGCCGAACTTCGCTTCCAGTTCGGCGGCGTGCAGATAATCTTCCTCGCTCGCGTCCGGGTTGGCGTAGATGGCGTCCTTGTCGCGCAGACAGGCCCACATTTCCTCGTGCCCCATCATCACCACGTCGAGCACGCGCATGTCCTCGTAGGCGAACTGGTCCTGACGCAGATAGGCCATGCGTTCGGTGGCGTCCTTGCTGACGTTGCCGGAAGTCGGCTCCTGAATGCCGCAGAGGATTTTCATGAAGGTGGATTTGCCGGCGCCGTTGGCGCCAATCAATCCGTAGCGATTGCCCTCGCCGAATTTGACCGAGACGTTCTCGAACAGGGGTTTGGCCCCGAATTGCATGGTGATGTTGGCGGCGACGAGCACTGGAAGTCCTGCGGGATGGAAGAAAGAAAAGGGGGCGGATTATAGCCCGCGCCACGGGCGTACCATGCGCAGGACGTAACGACGGAGGGCGGAATCATGGACAAAACCGTTTTCATCACCGGCGCGACTTCCGGCTTCGGACGCGCCTCGGCGCGGCGTTTCGCCGCCGCCGGCTGGACGCTGGCGCTGGCCGGGCGCCGTTTCGAGCGCCTGCAAGCCTTGCAGGAAGAACTCTCCCCGCAGGCCGAGGTGCACATCTACCGGCTCGACGTGCGCGACACCGACGCGGTGCGCGCGGTGGCGGCGGAGTTGCCGCCGGTGTTCGCCCGCCTGCGCACGCTGGTGAACAACGCCGGCCTTGCGCTCGCCCCGACGAAAGCGCCGAAAGTGGCGCTCGAAGATTGGCACACGATGATAGACACCAACGTCACCGGCCTCGTGAACGTCACCCACGCGCTCTTGCCGGCGCTCATCGCCTACGGGCGCGGCGCCAGCATCGTCAACCTCGGTTCGGTCGCGGCGCAATGGCCGTATCCGGGCAGCCACGTCTATGGCGCGACCAAGGCGTTCGTCAAACAATTCAGCCTCAACCTGCGCTGCGATTTGCTCGGCACCGGCGTGCGCGTCACCGACATCGCCCCCGGTCTGGCGGAAACCGAATTCACCCTCGTGCGCACCGGCGGCGACCAGGCCGCCTCCGACCGCCTCTATCGCGGCACGGAACCCCTGCGCCCCGAAGACATCGCCGAGCAAATCTTCTACCTCGCCAACCTGCCCGACCACATCAACATCAACCGCCTCGAAATCATGCCGACGCGGCAGGCGTGGTCGCCGTTCGCGATTGACCGCGACGAGTGAGATTCGGAGCAATCGTGTTTGGCCAAAAAAAGAACCCCTTGGGATTGCCAAGGGGTTCTTTGCCAGAATGCACGCCCTCGTATGGAGCGTTCAGGCGCTACGTTTGCGGCGGGCGACGGCGCCCACGATGCCGAGTCCCGCGAGCAACATCGCCCACGTTTCTGGTTCGGGCACGCTCGGTATCGGGTCGCTCACGATGCCGTTGCGCACTTCGAAGACGTAGCGCAAGCCGTTGAGCGCGTAGGGGCCGCCGTCGAGGAAGGCGCCATTTTCGGCCGAGCCGGGCAATTCGTAGAAAGTGCCGGCATCGCCGGTGCCGTTCGAGTAGCCGACGCGGGCGGAATAGCCGCCAAGGCCGTTAACGTCGCCATAACTGGCCTCGCCGGTTTCCCACTGGATGGAGCCGTAGTTGAAGACGATGTCGAAATCGCCGTTGCCGGTTCCTTCCGAGCGGTCGACGAGAATCAACTGGAAGTTGTCGCGCGCCGTGTGAGAAGGGTCGGAATAATAGTAATCGACATCCAGCCAATTCACGCCGAAAGCCGCTTGCCCGTCGAACGTTCCTTGCCCGTAGGTCACCACGCTGCCGGCGTAACTCGTGTCAACGTCGGAGAAAAATGGCGCGATGATATTCATGGAGGTCGAAGTCAGGTCAAACGGTGTGTAGGTGGATAGCGACGTGCCGAACGTGATGTTGCCGTTGTTGTTGACCCAGGTGGAGTCGAACGTTTGCCCGTAGAAGTTGACTTCAAATCCGATGTCCGCCAGAGCGGAAGGGTAATCGTCATGCCGGGTAAGGCTGTTCGAGTCGAAACCCGATTCGATAGTCTGGGCGAAGACACCGCCCGAGATGAATAACCCGGCAGCCAATGCGATGGAAAGTCTGGCGTTGTGCATGGAAATCCTTCGGAATAAGAAATGGAAAAAGCCTCGAATGGAGGCGGGAAAATGCGTGGGCAATATTTACTTTGATGGGCGCTATTTAGTAAATACGTACAATACGTACTTTGAGTACATAAAAAGACGGCCTGCCTCAAAGCAGCCCGTGCTCGGCGAAAGACAGCGGCGCGCCGTGCGCGGGCACGATGAGGTGGTCGACCACCTGCACGTCAATCAACGCCAGCGCGTCCTTGAGGTTGCGGGTGATGAGTTCGTCGCTGTGGCTCGGCTCGGCGGCGCCGGATGGGTGGTTGTGGGCGAAGATGACGCTGGCGGCGTTGCGGGCGAGCACGAGCTTGACCACTTCGCGCGGATAGACGCTGGTTTGCGTCAGGGTGCCGTGAAAAAGGTCGACCGCTTCGATGAGGCGGTGGCGGGCGTCGAGCAGCACGATGCAGAAAGTTTCGTGCGGCAGGTGGGCGAGGCGCAGGCGCAGCCAGTCGCGCACCGTGGTGGGGGTGTCGAGCAGGTCGGCGTCGGCGATGCGCTCGGCGAGCGCGCGGCGCGCCAGTTCCATCACCGCCTGGAGTTGGGCATACTTCGCCAGCCCCATGCCGGGCACGGCGGCAAACTCGGCGGCGGGGGCGTTGCACAACCGGGTGAGGGTGCCGAAACGCCCAAGCAGGACGCGGGCGAGGTCGACGGCGCTTTGACCGCGCGTGCCGACGCGCAGGAAAATCGCCAGCAATTCGGCGTCGGTCAGGATGCGCGGGCCGTGCGTGAGCAGCTTTTCGCGCGGGCGTTCGTCTTCGGGCCAGTCGGTAATCGCCATCGGGAAGGACAAGCGGGAGAAATGATGCAGGATTATATCAATGACATCGACGGCGTGCGCGGGCGCAAAATCGTGCTCGGCGTCAGCGGCGGCATCGCCGCCTACAAGGCCGCCGAACTCGTGCGCGCCCTGAAGCATCTCGGCGCCGACGTGCATGTGGCGCTTACCGAAGGCGGGGCGCGTTTCGTCTCCGCGCTCACTTTTCAGGCGCTTTCCGGCAACCGCGTGTGGACGGATCTGTGGGATGGAAAAGGCGACGCCGGCATGGCGCACATCGCCCTCGGACGCGGGGCGGACGCCATTCTCGTCGCGCCCGCCACCGCCGACACGCTGGCGCGGCTGGCGCAGGGACGCGCCGACGATTTGCTGACGACGCTGTGTCTGGCGCGCGACTGTCCGCTGCTGGTCGCGCCGGCGATGAATCGCCAGATGTGGGAGCACCCGGCGACGCAGCGCAATCTCGCCACGCTGGCGGGCGACGGCGTGCTCGTCCTCGGCCCCGCCACCGGCGAACAGGCGTGCGGCGAAGTCGGCCCCGGACGAATGCTGGAGCCGGAAGAACTCGCCGACGCCATGCTCGCCTTCTTCACGCCCAAACTGCTCGCCGGGCGCAAGGTGGTGCTGACGGCGGGGCCGACGTTCGAGGCCATCGACCCGGTGCGCGGCGTCACCAATCCGAGCAGCGGCAAGATGGGTTACGCGCTGGCGGCGGCGTGCGCGCGCGCCGGCTCGGCGGTGGCGCTGGTGAGCGGCCCGGTGGCCTTGCCGACCCCGGCGGGCGTGCGTCGCGTCGACGTGGCTTCGGCGCTGCAAATGCGCGACGAGGTGCTGGCGGCGCTGCCCGACGCCGACGTGTTCATCGCCGTGGCGGCGGTGGCCGATTACCGCCCGGCGACGACTTCGCCGCACAAAATCAAGAAAACGGGCGAGACGATGACGGTGGAACTCGTCGCCAACCCCGACATCCTCGCCGAAGTGGCGGCGCGCCCCGATGCGCCGTTCTGCGTCGGTTTCGCCGCCGAAAGCCAGAATCTCGACGACTACGCCGAAGGCAAGCGGCAGGCCAAGCGCCTGCCCATGCTGGTCGGCAACCTGCTCGCTGACGGTCTGGGCGGCGACGACAACACCGTCGTCATCTACGACGCCGAAGGCCGTCACCCGCTGCCGCGCGCGCCCAAGGGGTTCGTCGCGCGCCAAATCGTCGAACACCTCGCCCGTCTGCTGCCGCAGGCGTAATCAATACATCTATCGGAGTCTTCATGCCCGCCATCGACGTCAAGCTGCTCGACCCGCGCCTGCGCGCCAACCCGCCCGCCTACGCCACGCCCGGTTCCGCCGGGCTGGATTTGCGCGCCTGTCTCGACGCCGCGCTCGTGCTGCGTCCGGGCGACACCGCGCTCGTGCCAAGCGGCATCGCCATCCATCTCGACGATCCGGGGCTGGCCGCCATCGTGCTGCCGCGCTCAGGTCTCGGCCACAAGCATGGCATCGTGCTCGGCAACCTCGTCGGACTCATCGACTCGGACTATCAAGGGCAAATCATGGTGTCGATGTGGAATCGCGGTCGCGAGCCGTTCACCATCGAACCGCTGGAGCGCATCGCGCAACTGGTCATCGTTCCCGTCGTGCAGGTGGGCTTCAACGTCGTCGACGAATTCGTCGCCAGCGCACGCGGCGCGGGCGGCTTCGGCAGCACCGGCAAGCACTGAGCCGACGATGGCGCATCCGGGCATTCCCACCGGCGCGCACGTGCTCTGCGAGCGCGCCGGTCGCATCCTGCTGCTGCGCCGCGCCAACACCGGCTTTTTCGACGACCTGTGGAGCCTGCCCGGCGGTCACGTCGAGGAGGGCGAATCGGCGCGGCAGGCCGCCGCGCGAGAGTTGCAGGAAGAAACCGGACTCGTCGTCGTCCCCGCCGAACTCGTCTGGCAAGGCGTCGTCCATCGCCACTCCGACACCAACCGCATCGACTTCTTCTGGCGCGCCCCGCGCTGGCAAGGCGAACCCGTGCTGCGCGAGCCGGACAAATGCAGCGCGCTGGCGTGGTTCGAGCGCGCGGCGCTGCCGACCGACCTCGTCCCCTACGTCAGAGCAGCGCTGGCGATGGGCGAGGGCGGCTGGATGCTGGAATCAGGGTGGTGACGGCGTTTTTTCTTCGATCTGTTTCTTGACGCACGTCAGCCGGAAGGTGAAATCCCGCGCCCGGTCGACGATTTCTTCTACGCTCTTGTCGTTCGGGAAGATGCTCGTCTTGTAGCGGACGCCGTAACTGTCCAGCAGCATGGCGACTTCGGCGCCATTGATGGCGCGGCTGCCGTAGCGGGGCGGTTCGCCTTCGGGGACGAGGTTCATCATGGAATTGACGACGCCGAGCACGTTGCCAGAGCCGTCGAGCAGCGGGCTGCCGCTGTGGCCGGTGGCGACGGGAGCCGAACTCAGGATTTTGTTTTCCATGTCCGTCGAAGTCAGGTAGGGAAAGACGGTTCCCTCGCTGGCTCGACCGTTGCCTTCCGGATCGTCCGCGAACGGAAAACCGAAGACGACGACGCGCTCGCCGGGGGGCGGCAGCAGGATGCGCAGTTTGGCGCCGGGTTTCGCCGTCGCCGTGGTTTGCAGCAGGGCGAGGTCGTTGAACTGGTTGATGGCGCGGATGCTCAGGCGGATTTGGCTCCCGTCGCGCAGCACGCCGCCGGCGATTTCGCATTGCTGCATGGTGTGCGCGTTGGTGAGCGCGTAGCCGTCGTCGCCGATGAAAAACGCGGTGCCGCGCGGTTCGGGAGGGATGGCGTCTGCGGCCGGGTCGGCGGGCAGAGCGACCGTTTCATCGCTCGCCGTTAGATCGGCGGTCGGGTCGGAGCAGGAGAGCAGCAGCATCGGCAGGAGAGCCGCGACTGTCCGACGGCTGAAAAAAGCGGGCATGTTCATTTTTTCCGTAGCTGGAGAACGTTGAATTTGCCGCAAACTACCATCGCCCCGATGACGTGACAACGGCGCGCTATAATGCGGCGCTCGCATATTCGTGACATATAACAACCCAAGGAGACAACCATGCCCGCCAAGCCCACGATCATCTACACCCTTACCGACGAAGCCCCGATGCTGGCGACGGCGGCCTTCCTGCCGGTGGTGCGCGCCTTCGCCGCCCAAGCCGACATCGCGGTCGAGGACGCCGACATTTCGCTTGCCGGGCGCATTCTGGCGGAATTTCCCGACGCGCTTTCCGACGCGCAGCGCGTGCCCAAAACGCTGGAAGCCTTGGGCAAGAAAACGCTCGAACCCGACGCCAACATCATCAAGCTGCCCAACATTTCCGCCTCCATCCCGCAGTTGAAGGCGGCGATCAAGGAATTGCAGGGCAAGGGCTATCCGCTGCCCGACTACCCGGAAGCGCCCGCCGACGACAAGGAAAAAGACGTCAAGGCGCGTTACGACAAGGTGAAAGGCTCGGCGGTCAATCCGGTGCTGCGCGAGGGCAATTCCGACCGTCGCGCCCCGGCCTCGGTCAAGAGCTACGCGAGGAAGCATCCGCACAAGATGGGGCCGTGGACGGCGGCGAGCAAATCGCACGTCGCCGCGATGAGCGCGGGCGATTTCTACGGCAGCGAGGTTTCCACCGTGGTGCAAAAGCCCGGCACGGTGCAAATCGCGCTGGTGACGAAGACAGGCGAAACCAAGGTGCTCAAGGCCGCCACCAAAGTGCTGGCGGGCGAAATCATCGACGCCGCCGTGATGAGCAAGAAAGCCCTGCGCGCCTTCCTCGAAGCGCAAGTTGCCGACGCCAAGGCGCATGGCGTGCTGTTCTCGGTGCACCTCAAGGCGACGATGATGAAAGTCTCCGATCCGGTGCTGTTCGGTCATGCGGTGTCGGTTTTCTACGCCCCGGTGCTGGAAAAGCACGCGGCTGCGCTCAAGGAGGTCGGCTTCAATCCCAACAACGGCATCGGCGACCTCTACGCCCGCCTCGACAAAATCCCCGCCGCCGAGCGCGCCGCCATCGAAGCCGACATCGCCGCGCTCTACAAGGAGCGTCCGGCGCTGGCGATGGTCAATTCCGACAAGGGCATCACCAATCTGCACGTGCCGAGCGACGTTATCGTCGACGCCTCCATGCCGGCGATGATTCGTGATTCTGGCGGCATGTGGAACGCCGCTGGCAAGTTGCAGGACGCCAAGGCGGTGATTCCCGATCGTTGCTACGCCGGGGTCTATCAGGCGGTCATCGAGGATTGCAAGGCCAACGGCCCCTTCGACCCGGTGACGCTCGGCAGCGTCCCCAACGTCGGCCTGATGGCGCAAGCCGCCGAGGAATACGGCAGCCACGACAAGACTTTCGAGATCGCCGAGGCCGGCACGGTGCGCGTCACCGACGACAGCGGCGCGGTGCTTCTAGAGCAGCCGGTCGAAGCCGGCGACATCTTCCGCATGTGTCAGGCCAAGGACGCCCCCATCCGCGACTGGGTGAAGCTCGCCGTCACCCGCGCCCGCGCTTCCAACACCCCGGCGGTGTTCTGGCTCGACGAGGGTCGCGCCCACGACCGCCAGTTGATCGCCAAGGTGAAGCAATACCTGAAAGAACACGACACCGCCGGTCTCGACATCCGCATCCTTTCGCCCATCGAGGCGACGAAGTTCACCCTCGCCCGCATCCGCAAGGGGCAGGACACCATCTCGGTCACCGGCAACGTGCTGCGCGATTACCTCACCGACCTGTTCCCGATCATGGAACTCGGCACCAGCGCCAAGATGCTCTCCATCGTGCCGCTGATGGCCGGTGGCGGCATGTACGAAACCGGAGCCGGCGGCTCGGCGCCCAAGCACGTCCAGCAACTGCTGGAGGAAAACCACCTGCGTTGGGATTCGCTCGGCGAATTCCTCGCGCTCGCCGTCTCGCTCGAAGATCTCGGCCTCAAGACCGGCAACGCCCGCGCCGCCATCCTCGCCAAAACGCTCGACCAAGCTACCGGTCGCTTGCTAGACGACGACAAATCCCCGTCGCGCCGCACCGGCGAACTCGACAATCGCGGCAGCCAGTTCTATCTGACGCTTTATTGGGCGCAGGCGCTCGCCGCGCAAACGGAAGACAAGGCGCTCGCCGCCCGCTTCGTCCCGCTCGCCAAGACGCTGGCGGAAAACGAAACGAAAATCGTCGCCGAAATGAACGGCGCGCAAGGCAAGCCGGCAGACATCGGCGGCTACTACCGCGTCGATCCCGCCAAATGCAGCGCGGTAATGCGTCCGAGCGCCACGTTCAACGCGGCGATTGCGGCGCTTGGGTGATGGGGTTGCTTGGAAAAGCCGGGCTTGAGTTATACGGCGTATATTCTATGCTATACACCGTAAACCAAAGGAACCAACCATGACCCAAGTCAACATTCGCATGGACGACGACCTGAAAGCCCGCGCCGACGCCCTTTTCTCGGAGCTTGGCTTAAACATGACGACCGCCGTGACCATGTTCATCCGCCAAGCTCTGCAGCGCGGCGGCATTCCGTTTGAAGTCACCACGCGCCCGCAAACGTCGCGCGCCGCCGGAAAATCGGTGTTCGGCGCCATGAAGAAGTACGCGAATCCCGCGCTGCTTGCGCAAGAGGAAGGCGCGTGGGTCGCCGCCATCGAAGAAAAATATGCACATCGCTGACGCCAACGTCGTTCTACGCTACCTCCTGAACGACGACGAGGCGCTGGCGCAGGCGGCGCGCGAAATCATCGAAAGCGACGCGGTGTGGATTCCCGGCGAGGTTTTCTGCGAAGTCGTGTTCGTCCTGCAAAAAGTCTATGGCGCGCCCCGCAACGAGATTGCAGAACTGCTGCGGGATTTTGTCGACAGCACGGGCATCGTTTTGAACGACGAAATCGTGTGGTACAAGGCGCTGGAGTTTTTCTCCGCGTCGAATCTGGATTTCGTCGATTGCCTGCTGGCCGGCTACAACGCCGTGGAGGGGGCGCAAGTCCATACCTTCGACAAGAAGCTCGGCAACTTCATTGCGCGACTGTCTCCGTAAATTCCGGAATCGCATTCCAGAATAGTCGAGCCTTCCGACGGATGTTTTCCTGCCTGTGCTTGTTCCTCATTGCCCATTCGGCGTAACGTAGCGCCAGCATTTTCCACGGGAGGATCGATCATGCGCCACAGCACCAACATCCTGACTCGCGCCGCGTGCGCGTTTTCGCTCGTCGCAGGCTTATGCTTGAACCTGCCCGTCGTCGCCGCCGGACTCGATGCACTGTCGAATAGCGACACCGCTTCGGGACTCAAGGAAGCGCTCACGCGCGGCGCGGAGGCCGCCGTGGCGCAACTTGGCCGCAAGGACGGGTTTCTTGGCGATCAGCGCGTCAAGATTCCGTTGCCCGATACGCTGCAGAAGGCGGAAAAAGGGTTGCGCATGATCGGCATGGGCAAACAGGCCGACGAACTCGTCGAAACCATGAACCGCGCCGCCGAAACGGCGGTCAGCGAAGCCAAGCCGGTGCTGGTCAACGCGGTGAAATCCATGAGCATCAGCGATGCGCGCGGCATCCTGACCGGCGGCGACGATTCGGCGACGCAGTATTTCAAGCGCACGACCTCGGACGACCTCGCCACCCGCTTCCTGCCCATCGTCAAGCAGGCCACCGCCAAGGTCGGACTGGCGAGCCAGTACAACCAGTTCGCAGGCGCGGGCGCCAAGTTCGGTCTGGTCAGCAAGGACGCCGCCGATATCGACACCTATGTAACCCACAAGGCGATGGACGGCCTGTTTCTGATGATTGCCGAGCAGGAAAAAGCCATCCGCAAAGACCCGGTCGGCACCGGGTCGGCCATCATCAGCAAGGTGTTCGGGGCGCTGAAATAGAGGGAAATGAAGTGCACTTCAGAAGTTGGTTCGGTGTCCAACTTCTGAGGGGCACTTGCTTCATTAGACCAGACCAAGCACCAATGGCGGCACCCAGCTCAAGCCAATGGCGTAAAAAAGGTCAAACCATATCACCTTGAGTACGTGCGCTATGCTTGTAATAATCACAAAGAAACCCGCCAGAAATTTGACAATAAAATTGGTATCGGCGGTTTTTACAAGCGCCTTGAAATTGGCCGCATCCTGCGGGCTTGGGAAAGCGTGCATGCCCATGCTTATGCCGAGCCACATCAAAACGTAAAACACTGGATGCACGCCCTTCAACCCCAATGCTACGAGCGGAATAAACGCTGAAAACGTCAGCACCATGCACAGCAGCGAGTTGATGAGCAGCGGGCATATGGAAATAAGGAACGAGTGTAATAAATTCGCGACCGGCGCATGTATCACATAGCCGGGCGTTCTGGAGAATTTGAAATACGAAACCTCGTACACCGGTACTTTGCAGACATCACAGAAAAACTTGTGCGCCATTTCGTGCACGATGATGCCGGGAAAGGTTAAAACCGAGATTAACTGTCCGGGGATAAACATTTTATTTTTGCTCCTTTTGTTGTTTTTCTTCCTCAAAATACCGCGCCGGCATCATCGACATCAGTTCTTTATATTCATTGTTTGAAAGTTTCAGTCCGTCGAGCAGATATAGCGCGTATTCGTATTGTTCTTCTGGAAAGCCCTTAAGCAATATTTTTGCCATCAATACGCGAGTGTCTTTTGTATTAAATCCAGCATTCAATACATTTGCCATGTCATCGAATGCTTTGGTGTAATTTGCCGCGTTGTATTCTTTTTTTGCTTGAGCGAAATCTCT
>JAISSY010000186.1 GCA_031272995.1 Azoarcus sp. | reverse complement strand
GTTACGGCTTCGCCAGCAGGCGGTCGATCATGGCGCGAATGGCCTTGATTTGCGGGGCGTTGCGGGTGTGGTAGTCGGCGCCGGTGTAGCCGAACCAGTCCCAACAACCGAGCGAATTCAGGGTGTTGGCGGTTTGCGGGTAGAGCACGATGAGGCGGTTGCTTTCCGCCCATTGGTTGTAGCCGGATTCGGTGACGTAGGTTTCGCCGATGGTGTCGATGTTCTGCTTGCAGCCGTGCAGGGCGACGTGCAGGCGGCAGCCGCCGGCGCGGCAGCCGGTGGGGATGTAGAGCCGCGCGGTGGCAGCCATGCCGGCTTGCGGCGGGGCGAATTCGGATTGGTCGAAGGTGAGCAGTTCGCCGCTCGCGGTCGCGGCGCGCGGTTTGAGCGCGCCGAGCAGGTGGGTGAGCAGGCGGCGGGGCGCGTCGAACGCGCCGCACTGGTTGATGAACGGCGTTGCGGTGACTTCGCACGCGCCGGCGGTCGTGGCTTGCGGCGCAATCATGGCGTGGCCGGCTTCGGGCAGACGTTCGTAGAGCACCGCGGACGCGGGCAGGTATTGCAGGTAGAAAGCGTGGGTGGCGTCGACCACGTCGGTGGTAACGACGCCGTCGTGCCCGCCGGAGAGCAGCCAGACGCGGGAGTCGCGCAGTTTTTCGGGTGCGTCGATGGTCTTGGCCGCCGCCTGCTTTTCCACCTCGGCGCGCAACTCCTCCGGTTTGGGCGCGGAGAGGAAGAAGTTCGGCGACATGCAATGCCAGGTCGCGTTGAACATGCTGCCCTTGGCGCAGTAATACGGCCCGCCGGCCAGCACGCCCGCGCCGCGTATCAGCGCGGAATGCGCGACGTGGAACTGCACCGCCATGAAGCCGCCGGAGGACAGGCCGGAGATGGTCACGCTGCCGGGTTCGGCGGCGAGCGCGGGCAGCTTCGCCGGGGCGTCGTCGGCATGTGCGGCGAGCGAGGCGAAACACAGGGCGAGGCAGGCGAGGCGTTGCGGGATGTTCATGATTTGCGTCCGGGGAAAGATAAAGTCATATGGATTCTAGTGGCGCGCCGGCACGATGTCCTCATCGTAAGGCTTGAAACGCTCGACGACGTGGCGGCTCATGCTGCGGGCGAGTTCTTCCTCGCCGTAGAAAACGACCCCGACGCCTTCGCCGCGCAGCAGGCGCGACTCGTCGTCGTTGTGGGTGCGCACGACGATTTCGATGTCCGGGTTGAGCGTGCGGGCGGTTTCCGCCATCTGACGCGCGTCCAGCGGCGAGGGCGTCGCCACCACCAGCATGGCGGCGTTGGCGATGTGCGCCTGAATGAGCACCGCCGGGTCGTTGGCGTCGCCGCACACTGCTGCCGCGCCCGCCTTGCGCAAATCCTCGACGCATTCGCGGTTCTGCTCCACCACCACGTAAGGGATGCCGTGCGCCTTCAACGCCTGCGCGATGCGCTGGCCGACGCGCCCGTAGCCGGTCAGCACCACCTGACCTTCGAGATATTCGCGGCTGGTGCTCATCGGCAGCATGGCGTAAGGGTCGGGGCGCGCGTCCAGCCGCCGCGCCCAAGCGTAACGTTCCAGCAGCCAGCCGCGCACCGGCTTTACCGCCGCGAACACCAGCGGATTGAACGCGATGGTGATGAGCGCGCCGGCAAGAATCAGACTCATGCCTTCCTTGGGCAGCAGGCCGACGGCGATGCCCAGACCGGCGAGGATGAAGGAGAACTCGCCGATTTGCGCCAGACTCGCCGCCACGGTGAGCGCCGTGTTCATCGGATAGCGGAAGGCGAGCACCAGCGCCGCCGCCGCCGCCGCCTTGCCGAGGATGATGATGGTCACCACCGCCAGCGTCTTGAACGGCGCGTGCAGCAACACGGACGGCTCGAACAGCATCCCCACCGAGACGAAGAACAGCACCGAGAACGCGTCGCGCAGCGGCAGCGATTCGGCGGCGGCGCGCTGGCTGAACTGCGACTCGCGCATCACCATGCCGGCGAAGAACGCGCCTAGCGCGAAGGAAACCTTGAACCACATCGCCGCGCCGTAGGCGATGCCGATGGCGATGGCGACCACCGCCAGAGTGAACAACTCGCGCGAGCCGGTGCGCGCCACCTGCCACAACAGCCACGGAATCAGCCGCCGTCCCGCCACCATCATCAGCGCGATGAAGGCGGAAACCTGCAACAGCGTCAGCCCGATGGTCAGCCACACCGAGCGCGACGCCTCCGCCACCGGCGCGGCGCTCTCCACCGCGCCCGCCACCGCGTCGACCGTGGCGGGACTGCCGTCGCCGAGCAGCCCCGCCAGCGGCGGCAGCAACACCAGCACCAGCACGGTGGCGAGGTCTTCCACCACCAGCCAGCCGACGGCGATGCGTCCGTTCATCGTGTCCAGCACGCCGCGCGCCTCCAGCGCCTTGAGCAGCACCACGGTGCTGGCGCAGGACAGCGACAGCCCCAACACCAGCGCGCCGCCCCACTCCCATCCCCACAGTTTCGCCAGCAGCGTGCCGAGCAGCGTCGCCACCCCCATCTGCGCCACCGCGCCCGGAATGGCGATGCGTTTCACCGCCATCAAATCGCGCAGGGAAAAATGCAGCCCCACCCCGAACATCAGCAACATGACGCCGATTTCCGAGAGCTGCGAAGCGATGGTCAAATCCGCCACCACCCCCGGCGTCGCCGGCCCCAGAATGATGCCCGCCAGCAAATACCCCACCAGCGCCGGCACCCGCAGCCGCTCCGCCGCCACGCCCAAAGCCAGCGCCATGGCGAAGCCGCCCGCGAGGGTGGTGACGAGGGAAAGGTTGTGGTCCATGCGACGTGTCGGGAACGTTGGAATATACGTTCCGATTTTCACACGTTTTCGTTATTACAAAGGGATTTTTAGTCCACCGCCTCAGTCCACCGTCTCGCTGGCGTGTTCGTCCATGCGACTGAGGACTGACGTAAAAGAGTTTTTGGAATTAATTCCAAAAACTATTGTTTCCAGCACACTTTTGGATCGTGAGCGAAACATCTCCCTGCCCGATCCCCCTTCAATGCTTGAACAGTCCTTTCTTCCTCGATTTCGGTAGCGGCGTAACCGGCAACAGCGCCTTGACCACCGTCCGCACCAGTTCACGGTCATCGACATCGACGACGTAGTGTTTCCTCGCCCCGTCGTAGGGATAGTCCTTTTCCGCGCCCTGCATGATGTCGTCCAGCACAGGCAGAATTTTCACGAACGCGGTGTCGTTGCAAACGAGTATGAGCGGCTTGTCGTCGACGTAAACCACGTATTCGCCGAACATCTTACGGTAGCGCACCTCGCCCACGTCGGCGATTTGTTCGAGGATGTATTCAATGAAGTCGAGGGAGGATGCCATGCTCGTCGCCTTGCAGAGAGCTTCCAGACACCATGGAAAATGTAGGTTGGACGCAGTCCAACGGACGTTCAAACCGACGCGAAGCGTCGCTGGATATTTTGCGATGCTCCGCATCGGAGTGCACAACCGTTGGACTGCGTCCAACCTACGCATCGCAGCACGTTCATTCAAGTTCCAAATCTGTTTGCTTTTGCAGGGCATATCGCTTCGATGACAGGTTCGTGCCGGACATCGAACCATACAGTTCGCGTATGGCTACCAATACAGCCTCGTTTGTGTGTTTGGCTGGTGTCGTTGGGCTCGCGACAACTGGTCGACCTTTGTTCTTGCGTTCAGTTTTCACAGTAGTCTCCGGTGGTTGGGGGTACATATCACGAAGTATAGGCGCGTATGTCATTTTAGTGACAGAATGTAAGCAAGCATTTGGTATGCGCATGGCTGTACGATGCGGCGTGCAAGTGTTGCGAGAGTGGCACTGGATGTGTCGGGATTTTATATATAGGAGCGGGCGACATGAATACAAACATTGGACAATCTTCTGGAAACGAAGATGTGGATGAAATTGTGCAAATTTTAAAATCAGCAATAAACGAATTTTATAAAAATGACCACGATATCATTAGTAATAAAGAAGGCGCTGTTCGCTATGGCATTGAAAGAGCAATGTGCTTTAGAATTGGCTTGTATTTCTCAAACCTATTAAGAGATAATGAAAGATATAGAGAGTACCATATAGATATGGAGTACAATAAAAACAAAATGAAACCAAAATATCTTTATAGTGATAAAAAAGAATGGTCTCAACCTGATTTGATTGTACATAAGCGGTGGTCAAATGACATGAATTTGCTTATTGTAGAATTTAAAGATAATATTAAAGCATCAAAAAATACGGTTGATAAGACTGGGCGTGACTGTAATAAACTGAAAGCGTTTACGTGCTCAAAAGGAGATTATAGATATAAGATAGGTTTGTCTGTGAAATTGGGTGAAACTGAAGAGCAGACGGAATACCGTTACTTTAAAAATGGAGGTGAGGTAGAAAATTATTCGTGCTCCACCGTCTCGCTGGCGTGTTCGTCCATGCCCAGTTCCTGAATCTTGCGCGTGATGGTGTTGCGGCCTATGCCGAGGAGTTGGGCGGCTTCGATGCGGCGACCGCCGGTGACGGCCAGCGCGCGGCGGATGAGGGTGCGCTCGAATTCGCGCGTCAGGCGCTCAAAGACTTCGCCGGGGTGGGCGGCGAGCAGGCGGTCGGCTTCGAGGCCGAGTCCTTCGGCCCAGTCGGTGGGGACTTCGTGTGCGGGCTGGTCGCGCAGTTCGGGGGGAAGGTCGGCGATTTCGACCACCTGACCGGGCGCCATGACGGTGAGCCAGTGACAGAGGTTCTCCAGTTGGCGGATGTTGCCGGGGAATGGCAGGGTTTGCAGGTATTTGAGCGCGGCTTCCGAGACGCGCTTGGCTTCGACGCCCAAATCCAGCGCGCTGCGCTGGAGGAAGTGACGCACCAGAATGGGGATGTCCTCGCGCCGCTCGCGCAGGGGCGGCAGACGCAGACGGATGACATTGAGGCGGTGGAACAGGTCTTCGCGGAACAGCCCCTGACGGACGCGTTCCTCCAAATCCTGATGGGTGGCGGCGATGACGCGCACGTTGGCGCGTATCGGCTGATGGCCGCCGACGCGATAGAAGTTGCCGTCGGAGAGCACGCGCAGCAGGCGGGTTTGCAGTTCGGGCGGCATGTCGCCGATTTCGTCCAGAAACAGGGTGCCGTCGGCGGCCTGCTCGAAGCGGCCGCGCCGCTGCGTGGAAGCGCCGGTGAACGCGCCGCGTTCGTGACCGAACAGTTCGGATTCGAGCAAATCACGCGGAATGGCCGCGGTGTTGATGGCGATGAAGGGGGCGTCCTTGCGCGGGCTGTGACGGTGCAGGGCGCGGGCGACCAGTTCCTTGCCGGTGCCGGATTCGCCGTTGATCATCACGGTGGCGTGCGATTGCGACAGGCGGCCGATGGCGCGGAAAACTTCCTGCATCGACGGCGCTTGTCCGAGGATTTCCGGCGCCACGGCGGTGTCTTCGGCGGCGTTGGCCTGTTGCGGGCTTTGTTCGAGGGCGCGGCGCACGAGGGCGACGGCCTGATCGACGTCGAACGGTTTGGGCAGGTACTCGAAGGCGCCGCCCTGAAAGGCGGAAACGGCGCTTTCCAAATCGGAATAGGCGGTCATGATGATGACCGGCAGTTGCGGGAAACGCTCTTTCACCCGATGCAGCAGGGTAAGCCCCGACTCGCCGGGCATACGGATGTCGGAGAGCATCACCTTGGGCGGCTGTGGCGCGGCGTTGAGGGAGTCGAGCGCCTCGGTGGCCGAGGCGAAACTGCGAAAGTCGATGCCTTCGCGGCCCATCGCCTTCTCCAGCACCCAACGGATGGAGCGGTCGTCGTCGATGATCCAGACTGTATTCATCTATCGCATTCTACGCACTATTTTGGTGCGGAATTTCGGCCCATGCCTCAATTCCGTTCGGTGATCGGAATCAGGACGGTGAAGCAGGTTCGCCCCGGACGACTGGCCACGTCGATCATGCCCTGATGCCGTTCGACGAAGCTTTGCGCCAACGACAGCCCCAAGCCGCTGCCGCCGTCGCGGCCCGACACCAGCGGATAGAAAATCTTGTCGCGGATTTCCTCCGGAATGCCGGGGCCGTCGTCGATTACTTGCAATTCCAGTGCCATCTTGTGGCGGCGCTTGGCGAGCGTCACCTGACGGGCGATGCGGCTCCTGAGCACGATTTCGCCTTCGCCCGCGAGCGCCTGCGCGGCGTTGCGGGCGATGTTGAGCAGCGCCTGTATCAGTTGTTCGCGGTCGGCGGTCAGTTCCGGCAGGCTGGTGTCGTAATCGCGCACGATGGCGACGTTGGGGAATTCGGCGAGGATGAGCTTGCGCACGCGCTCCAGCACGTCGTGGATGTTCAACTGCATCGGACGCACGATGTTGTGCGAGGTCAGGAGACGGCTCATCAGGTCTTGCAGGCGGTCGGCTTCCGAGATGATGACTTCGGTGTATTCGTGCAGTTGCGGGTCGGACAGCTCGCTTTGCAGCAGTTGCGCCGAGCCGCGAATGCCGCCGAGCGGGTTCTTGATTTCGTGCGCGAGGTTGCGAATCAGCTCGCGGTTGGCCTGCTGCTGGTGCAGCAGTTGTTCTTCGCGCGCCACGCGCAGCTTGGCGTCGATGGGGCGGAATTCGAGCAGCAACCGCACGCCGTCGGCTTCCACCGGGGTGACGGTGCAGTCGATGTTGAGTTCGTCGCTGCCCGGCCCGCGCACCTTGAGGTCTTGTCCGGTATAGCTCCAATCGGTGCGCAGCGCGTTTTTGAGCGCATTGGAAAGCGTCGGGGAATCGCCGAGCAGGGCTTGCAGCGGCTGGCCGACGAGCTTCTTCTGGCTGATGGCGAACAGGTTTTCCGCGCCGGGATTGAGATAGCGGAGGATAAGCTCGCCGTCGACCAGCACGACGGCGGACGAAAGCAGGTCAAGCCCGGCGAAGGGGTGCGGCGCGGGGGTGTGCGCGGAATGTGCCATGGACGGAAAGCATGAGTTCTACGCTTTCCGTTAGCAAGTACCATACCGCATGAATGTGCGCTCAGCGCAGTTCGGAAAGCTCCTTCGTGAGCGCCTCGACGTTGCGCTCGCGGCGCACGACGTCGTCCTTGTACGGTTGCAGACGGTCGAGCACTTTCTGGTAGTTCCGTTCGTCGCCGTTGCGCACGGCTTCCTGCGCCGCCAGCGTTTTGCGCGCTTCGTCGAGCGCGGCCTGTTCGCCGGCCAGTTCGCTTTCCAGCACCTGACGACGCCCGGCGTCGCGCTCGCGTTGCGCTTCGCTGCTGACGCTCGGGAAGTTGCCGCGCGAGGAGGAGGACGAAGCAGCATTGGGCGCGCGCATCGAAATCGTCGACACCGCCGCTTCGTTGGTGAGCTTTTCGCAGCCCTTGCCGCCAGTGCCGTTGGTGTAGGAAACCTTGCCGGCGGCATCGACGCATTTGAAAACCTGGGCCGACGCGGCAAGCGGCGCGAGTCCGAGGGCGAGAACGACGAGAGCGATGGCGCGAGTGGAAATCATGGTCATGTCCTTGTAGGCGTGCGCGGCGAACTGTACACGAGAGCCGGAGTTACAGTGGAAATTACACCAATCGAACGCGCGTGACATGCGCCGCAAAAGCGCGGTTGCCAACTGTTGCACGCCACGGGTGACGAGGCGCGGCGGGCGGGTGGACAAAAAAAGGACGGGTTGGGAAACCCGTCCTTGTCACGCCCTGAGAGGATGGAAATCAGCAGCTGTAGTACAGGTCGAATTCCAGCGGATGCGTCGTCATGCGGAAGCGGGTGACTTCTTCCATCTTCAACTCGATGTAGGCATCGAGGAAGTCGTTGGAGAACACGCCGCCGCGGGTCAGGAACTCACGATCCTTGTCGAGATATTCGAGCGCCTGTTCCAGACTGGAGCACACGGTCGGAATCTTGGCGTCTTCTTCCGGCGGCAGGTCGTAGAGGTTCTTGTCGGCGGGGTCGCCCGGATGAATCTTGTTCTGGATGCCGTCGAGACCGGCCATCGCCATCGCGGTGAAGGCGAGGTACGGGTTGGCGGTCGGGTCGGGGAAGCGCACTTCGACGCGGCGACCCTTCGGGTTGGCGACGTAGGGGATGCGGATGGAGGCCGAGCGGTTGCGCGCCGAGTAGGCGAGCTTCACCGGGGCTTCGAAGCCGGGCACCAGACGCTTGTAGGAGTTGGTGCCGGGGTTGGTGATGGCGTTCAGGGTGCGCGCGTGCTTGATGATGCCGCCGATGTAGTAGAGGGCGGTTTCGGAGAGGCCGGCGTAGCCGTTGCCCGCGAACAGGTTTTGCCCGTCTTTCCACAGCGATTGGTGCACGTGCATACCGGAACCGTTGTCGCCGACGATGGGCTTCGGCATGAAGGTGGCGGTCTTGCCGTACTGGTGCGCGACGTTGTGCACCACATACTTCAGGGCTTGCGTCCAGTCGGCGCGACGCACCAGCGGGCCGAACTTGGTGCCGATTTCGCACTGGCCGGCGGTGGCGACTTCGTGGTGATGCACTTCGACCGGCACGCCGATGGCTTGCAGCGCCAGCACCATGGCGGCGCGGATGTCGTTGAGGCTATCGACCGGGGGAACCGGGAAGTAGCCGCCCTTGACGCGCGGACGGTGGCCGACGTTGCCGCCTTCGAACTTCTCGCCCGAAGCCCACGCCGCTTCTTCCGAGGACACCTTGACGTAGGAGCCGGACATGTCGATGGACCACTCGACGGAGTCGAAAACGAAGAATTCCGGTTCCGGCCCGAAGTAGGCGGCGTCGCCGATGCCGGTGCTCTTGAGATAAGCCTCGGCGCGCTTGGCGATGGAGCGCGGGTCGCGGTCGTAGCCCTTGCCGTCGGACGGTTCGACGACGTCGCAGGTCAGCACCAGCGTGGTTTCGTCGTAGAACGGGTCGATGAAGGCGGTTTCCGGGTCGGGGAGCAGAATCATGTCGGAGGCTTGAATGCCTTTCCAGCCCGCGATCGACGAGCCGTCGAACATGTGGCCGTGCTCGAAAACTTCTTCCTCGAAGGCGACGATGGGCACGCCGACGTGCTGTTCCTTGCCACGGGTGTCGGTGAAACGGTAGTCGATGAAGCGAACCTCGTTTTCCTGGATCAGCTTCGTGACGTCTTGCGGGGTAGTCATGATCACTCCTGATGAAATGAGACGATGTTGGTGCAATACGGATGAAAAACGGCCAGAGTTCCGTTGTCGCGGAGCGAAGCAGCATCCGTGCCATCAAGGGCCGGCCCGGCCGGCATTGTGTCACAAGGTCGGGAGAAATGCAGAAGGGAATTGTGGCGCACCAAAATGGTGCTTATGAGGCGATTTCGCCTTGTTTTGGTGCGACTTCGCGGTAATAAATCACGCGGCGACAGTAGGGATGCGTCGTCAGCCACTCGTCCGTGCGCCGTTTGAGTGCATCGGCGTCGGGTTCGCCAGCCTGCGGAGCGAAATAGGCTTCCACTTCGAGATGGCGCTCGAAGTAATGCACCTGCAGGCGTTGCAGCGTCCCCGTACCGGCGAGCGTCGCCAGTTCGGCGTGCATGGCGGCGCGCCCCGGCAGCCGTTCCGCGTCGGCGGGGGTGGCGTCGGTGTCGTCCTCGGTGTCGATGTGCACCAGCACCTCGCTCACTTCAGGAAAGGCGGCGCGCACCGCCAGCGCCACGCTGTCCGAAATGTAATGCCCTTCCGAGACGGTGATGCGCGGGTCGACCTGCACGTGGGCGTCGCACAGCACGCGATGCGCCATGCGGCGCGTGCGCAGTTCGTGCAGCCCGGCGACGCCGGGAGTGGCGGCGATGGTCTGGCGCATCTTCTCCAGTTCTTCCGGCGACAGGCCGGTGTCTATCAACTCGCTCACCGC
>JAISSY010000141.1 GCA_031272995.1 Azoarcus sp. | reverse complement strand
CGCGCGTGATACGTCCATTGGTCGACGACGCCCAAGGGAGCATCGAGCCTGCCAAGATGCGCCACCGCGTCCTCGGTGAGCACCGCCATGCCGAGCGAGGTAATGATGCGCGGAATGCCGTGGTTGATTTCGGGGTCGATGTGATAGGGGCGACCGGAGAGCACGATGCCGTGGCGTCCGGTTTCGCGCAGGTGGTCGAGCACCGCTTCGCCCTGACGGGCGACTTCCGCCTTCATGCGCCCCTGCTCCGCCCACGCCATCGCGAGGGCGCGGCGAATGTCGCCGGCGGGAACGTCGGGGAACACGCGCAGCAACTGCTTGGCGAGTTTTTTCTCGTCCTCCAGCGACAGGAAGGGCTGAATCAGTTCGACGCCGTTTTCCTTCAGATAGTCGATGTTGTTGCGGATCTGTTCCGGGTAGGACGTGACCACCGGGCAGTTGAAGTGGTTGTCGGCGTCGTCGAATTCCTTTTTCTCGAACGGAATGCAGGGATAGAAGATGGTTTTGACGCCCTGCTTGATCAAATCGACGATGTGGCCGTGCACGAGCTTGGCCGGGTAGCACACGGTATCCGACGGCAGGGTGTCCAGCCCCTGTTCGAGCAGCGGGCGCGAGGACGGCGACGACAGGCGCACCTCGAAACCGAGTTCGGTGAGGAAGGTGAACCACAGCGGGTAGTTCTCGAACATGTTGAGCGCGCGCGGCACGCCGATGACGCCGCGCGGCGCGTCCTTGCGCGGTTCGTAGGCGAAAACGCGCTCGTACTTCCATTCGTAGAGGTCGGGCACGTCGTTCGCCGTCGCCTTGCCCTTGCCGACGCCGCGTTCGCAGCGGTTGCCGGAGATGAACTTGCGCCCGTCGGCGAAGCGGTTGACCGTCATGGCGCAGGTGTTGGCGCACAGGCCGCAACGCACCATCGAGTGTTTGACCGCGAAGCCTTGCAGTGCCTCGGCGGTGAGCGTGGTGCTCGGCGTCTTGCCCTGCCAGCGTTCCTTGGCGATGAGGGCGGAACCGAAAGCGCCCATCAGGCCGGCGATGTCGGGGCGCACCGCCTCGCGCCCGGAAATCAGCTCGAAAGCGCGCAGCACCGAATCGTTGTAGAAGGTGCCGCCCTGCACGATGATTTTCTTGCCGAGATCTTGCGGGTTCTTGATTTTGATGACTTTGATGAGGGCGTTCTTGATTACCGCGTAGGACAGGCCGGCGGAGATGTCGGCGACCGAAGCGCCCTCTTTCTGCGCCTGCTTGACGCTGGAGTTCATGAACACGGTGCAGCGCGAGCCGAGATCGGACGGCGCGCGCGAATCGAGCGCGGCGCGGGCGAAATCGGCAATCGGCAAGCTCACCGACTGCGCGAAGGTTTCGATGAAAGAGCCGCAGCCCGACGAGCACGCCTCGTTCAACAGGATGTTGTCGATGGCGCCGTCCTTGATGCGCAGGCATTTCATGTCCTGCCCGCCGATGTCGAGAATGAAGTCGACGCCGGGCAGGAAGTGTTCGGCGGCCTTATAGTGCGCGATGGTTTCGACTTCGGAGTAATCGAGCCGGAACGCCTCGCGGATGAGCGCCTCGCCGTAGCCGGTGACGGAAGACGCGGCGATGTAGGCGTCTTCGGGCAAGCGGGCGTAGAGGTCGGCGAGGATGTCGCCGACGATTTTGATCGGGTCGCCCTCGTTGCTGCCGTAGTGGCTGTAGAGCACCGCGCCGGCTTCGGAAATCGCCACCGCCTTGGTGGTGGTGGAGCCGCCGTCGATGCCGAGGAAAACCGCGCCGCGATGATGGGCGAGGTCGCCACGGGCGACGCGCGCTCTGGCGTGGCGGGCGTGGAAGGCGGCGCGTTCGTCCTCGTCGGCGAAGAAGGGCGCGAGGGTGCTCATGCTCTTTTCGGCGACGGCGCTCAGTTCGTCGAAGGCGGCGCGCACGGCGGCGAAGGGGCGCAGCGCGCCGGCTTCGCCGTGTAGCGCCGCGCCGATGGCGACGAACAATTCGCTGTCGTCGGTGCGCACGACGTTTTCGGGCTTGAGTTCGAGGGTGACGACGAAGCGTTTCTTCAACTCCGGCAGGAAGTTGAGCGGGCCGCCGAGGAAGGCGACGTTGCCGCGAATCTTGCGTCCGCACGCCAACCCGCTGATGGTCTGATGCGCCACCGCTTGCAGCACCGAGAGCGCGATGTCCTCGCGCGGCACGCCTTCGTTCAGCAGCGGCTGCACGTCGCTCTTGGCGAACACGCCGCAACGCGCCGCAATCGGGTAAAGATTCTTGGCACGGCTGGCGAGTTCGTTCAAGCCTTGCGCGTCGGTCTTCATCAGCGTCGCCATCTGGTCGACGAAAGCGCCGGTGCCGCCGGCGCAGGAGCCGTTCATGCGCTGTTCGACGCCGTTGGTGAAGAAAGTGATTTTGGCGTCCTCGCCGCCGAGTTCGATGGCGACGTCGGTATGCGGAGCGCGCTCCTCGATGGCGCGGGCGCAGGCGATGACCTCCTGCACGAACGGCAGGCCGAGGATTTCCGCCACGCCGACGCCGCCGGAGCCGGTGACGACCACCGCCACCGGGGTTTCGTCGGCGACGACGCCGCTCGTCGCCAGTTCGCCCAGACAGCGCGCCACGGTTTCGCGCACTTCGGAGAAGTGGCGGGTGTAGGACTTGAACGTGGGTTCGCCGCTCCCGTCGAGCGCGATCACCTTGACGGTGGTCGATCCGATGTCGATGCCGATGCGAAGAAAACTGTCGTTCATGTGCCGCTGTCTACCGTTGGGATGCCGTCGGAACCGCGTCGGCGGCTCATGGCGAAGCGGCGATTTTACCGGAGGATTGAAAAATTCAATTCATCGGAAATCACGCTATGCCCTGCGAGTGACAAACGGCTCCCCCCGTGTCACTCGCTGATGACCACCGCGTCGGCGGCGATGTCGTCGCCGTAGAACGGCCGGATGGATTTATCGAAATCCTCGAAGAAGAACTTCTCGTTGTAGAGCTGGCGAATTTCGCCGTTCAGCCACGCGAGCAGGCCGACGCTGCCTTTCTTGACCGCCGGCGCGATTACGTCGGCGGCACCGATGCCGTCGATGGAGACGACGAAATCCTTCTTCATCCTGACGAAGGCGTAAAGCAGCGTGCTGTCCTGCGCCAGCGCGGCGGCTTCGCCGTCGATGAGCGCCTGAAAGGCTTCGCGGTCGTGGTCGAAGCGCAGCAGTTCGACCTTGGGGTGGTTTTGGGTGAAATACTGGTCGGAGGTGGTGCCGCCCACGACCACGACTTTCTTGCCGTCGAGGTCTTCCAGTTTGGCGATGGGCTTCGCTTTCGGCGCGACGATGCCGAGCGAGGTTTTCATGTACGGCAGGGCGAAATCCACTTTTTCGGCGCGCTCCGGCGTGCGGGTGAAGTTGGCGAGCATCACGTCGACGGCGCCGGAATCGAGCATGGCGATGCGGTCTTGCGCCTTGGCGATGACGTATTCGACCTTGCTCTCGTCGTTGAAGATGTCTTTGGCCAAGCGGCGCGCCAGTTCGACGTCGAAACCCTGATGACGGCCTTCGCTGTCGACGTAGCTGAACGGCGGTTTGTCCTCGTAGACGGCGACGCGCAGCGCGCCGCGAGCGCGAATGGCTTCCAGCGCGGCGGCGGGGGACGACGCATCGTCGCTGCCCGTGCACGCGCCCAATCCGACCGCCAGCAGCCCGGCGGCAAGGCATATGGCGCCAATGCTTCGCAAGCTTGCCCGCATCTTCGACCCCCTCTTTTTGGTGTGGAATCAGACCGTTCGAACGATCAAGGTTGCAATCATAGCCTTAAATGTCACTGCCGCCGACACTCTACCTGCGGCCGAAATGGTGCTAAATTTCCGTCTTGTCACCCGGACGAGGCTGCGTCGCGGCGCCTCGACGGTTCCGAGCATCTATAACGAGGGAAAGACCATGAAACACCGTTTTACGGGTTATCTGGCGACGTCCTTGCTCGCGCTGACTGTGGCGCTGCCGGTTCAGGCCAAGGACACGGTAAAAATCGCTTACGTCGGGCCGCTCTCCGGCGGCAATTCCGCCCTCGGCATCGGCGGGCGCAACGCCACCGATCTGGCGGTGAAGCTCGCCAACGAGAACCCTACCAGCAAATACAGCTATGAACTGGTGGTGGTCGACGACGAATGCAAACCGAACATCGGCGTGCAGGTGGTCACCAAGATCGCCACCGACCGCAGCATCATCGGTTCGGTGTCGAACTACTGTTCGGCGGTGGCGATGGCCACGCTCGACATCTACAAGAAGTTCAACCTGCCGATGATCGTCTGGGGCGCGGTGCTGCCCGACATCACCTACGCGCAGAAAATCTCCGAAATCCATCGCGTCAACGGCACGATGATCCAGCCGAACATGGTGGCCGCCGAATTCATGGTCAAGCAGGGCTACAAGACGTGGGCGATCCTGCACGACACCACCGACTACGGCAAAGGCCACAACCGCTATTTCAGCGAATACTTGCAGAAGAACGGCGGCAAGATACTCGGCACTTTCGGCGTCACCGCCGACCAGCAGGATTTCACCGCCGAACTCACCAAGGTGAAGGAACTGAACCCCGACGTGGTTTATTTTGGCGGCCTCACGCCCATCGGCATCCGCATTCGCGCCCAGATGGAAAAGCTTGGCATCAAGGCGCAGTTTCAGGGCACCTCCGGCATCAAGTCGGATTCCTACATCGAAAGTCTGGGCAAAGAACTGGCCGAAGGCACGCTTTCGCTCACCGAAGGCGTGGCGCTGGAGCGCTTGCCGCGCGGCGCCGCGTTCAGCGAAGCCTACGCCAAGCACGGCTACGACCAGCCCTTCGAGGCTTACGGGCCTTTCGCCTTCGCGGCGGCGAATCTCATCATCGACGCCATCGAGAAGGTCGGCCCCAACCGCCGCAAGGTCAACGAGGAACTCGGCAAGACCAAGGACGCCGACACCGTGATCGGCAAGGTGAGCTTCGACGACCACGGCCAGAACATCATTCCGCTGGTCACCAAGTACGTGGTGCAGGACGGCAAGTGGGTGGTGTGGGAAGACAGCGAATACGGCGCCGGCAAACGCAAGCTGAAGGGACTTTGATCGCCGCTTCCCGTTAGTCTTCGTCCCGCCGCGAGCGCGCCATGAGTCTGGACATCTTCAGTCAGTACCTGATCAACTGCCTGATGCTGGGCATGATCTACGCGATGGTCGCGGTGGGCTTCACGCTGTTCTTCGGCGTGCTCGACATCATCCAGTTCTCGCACGGCGACGTGCTGATGGTGGGCGGCTTCACGGCGTTGGTGACCTATGCCGGCGCGCAGGCGCTCGGCGTGGCGAACCCGTGGCTGCAACTGGCGCTGATGGTGCTAATCGCCACCGCGCTCACGGCAGGGCTGGGGGTGCTGGTGGCGCGTTATCTGGTGTTGCCGCTCAAGAACGCGCCGCCGCTCAACACCCTGCTCATCACGCTGATGATGGGCATGGTGCTGCGCGAAGGGGTGCGGCTCGCCTACCCCAACGGTTCCAACCCGCAACCCTTCCCGCGCCTGTTGCCGGGCGGAGTCTGGAGCGTCGGCGGGTTCGAAGCGCGCATCGACTCGACCATCCTGCTGCTGGTGGGGCTGGCGCTCATCACCGGGCTGCACCTGCTGATTACCCGCAGCAAGCTCGGGCTGGCGATTCGCGCCGTGGCGCAGGACGGCGAGACGGCGCGCATCATGGGGATCAATTTCAACTGGATCGTGCTGCTCACTTTCGGCATCGGCTCCGGCATGGCGGCGCTAGGCGGGGTGATGAACGGGCTTTACTACACCGAAATCAATTTCGGCGTCGGGCTGCTGCTAGGGGTGATCGGCTTCGCCGCCGCCATCCTCGGCGGTCTGGGCAATCTCTACGGCGCCATCCTCGGCGGCTTTCTGTTCGCGGCGCTGCAAACCGTGGGCGCGGTGGTGTTGCCGATGCTCTCGCAGCACATTCCGAGTTCCTACAAGGACGTGTTCGCCTTCGCGGTGGTCATCGCGTTGATCGCATGGCGTCCGACCGGACTGATCGCCGAAAAATCCACCGAAAGAGCCTGAGCGATGCGCGTTCCCCTTACCTCCAGACCCGTCCTACTGTTCGTCGTCGCGGCGCTGGTGACGTGGGCGCTGGCATGGGCGCTGCTCGGCGCCGAAACCCAACTGGAAGTGCTGGCGTTGTTCTGCGTCACCGTGGCGGTGGCCGTGGTCGCCGCCAAAATGAAACTCGACGCGCCGGTCGCGGCGGCGGCCTCCAGCCATCCGCGCGCGCTCGGCATCGCCTGCGTCGTCGGCGTGCTGGCGCTCGCCGTCGTCTTTCACGAGGACCACTTCCCGCTGCTGCTGTTGTGCTCGGTGTTGCTCTACATCACCGCCTGTCTGGGGCTGAACATCCAGTTTGGCTACGTCGGCATCGTCAACTTTGCCGGCGCCGCCTTCTTCGGCATCGGCAGCTACACCGCCGCGATGCTCGCCGGACATACCGGGTTGCCGCACGTGCTGGTGCTGCTGCTCGGCGGCGCGATGGCCTCGCTCATCAGTTGCGTGCTGCTGCTGCCGGTGCTGCGCACGCGCGGCCACTACGCGGCGCTGGTGACCATCGCCTTCGCGACGCTGTTCCGCAGCTTCCTCGAAGTCAACGACGCCCTCGGCGGCCCGCAGGGGATGCGGATTCCGGCGCTCAACCTGTTCGGTTGGGATTTGGGCGCCGATCACGAATGGGGCGAACTTTTCATCTCGTTCTACGACAACTACGTGCTGTTCGCGCTCGCGCTCGCCGTGCTCGCCTTCGTGCTGGTGCGGCGGCTGGAGCGTTCGTGGATGGGGGTGGCGATGGACGCGGTGCGCACCGACGAAATCTCCGCCAAGGTGTACGGCATCTCGATTGCGCGCCAGAAGATCGTCGCCTTCATGTTCGGCAACCTGCTGGTCGGCATCGCCGGCGCCACCTACGGCATGATGACCGGGTACGTAGCGCCGAACAACTTCACCTTCGCCGATTCGCTCATCCTTGTTTCGATGCTGCTGCTCGGCGGACTCGGCAACCCGTGGGGCATCGTCCCCGCCGCCGCGCTCATCCTGATATTGCCGGAAAAACTCCAGTTCATTCAGGAATACCGCTTCCTGCTCTACGGCGTCGTCATCATCCTGATTCTGTTGTTCCGCTCGCAAGGCTTGCTGCCGCGCGGCATCCGGCGTTATTTCCCGAACCGGGAGGCCGCGCGTGGCTGAAGACGCCCTCCTCGTCGCCTCCGGACTCACCATGCGCTTCGGCGGACTGGTGGCGCTCGACGCGCTCGACCTCGAAGTGCGGTCGCGCGAGGTGTTGGGGCTGATTGGGCCGAACGGCTCCGGCAAGACGACCTTCTTCAACGTCGTCACCGGGCTTTACAACGCCAGCGACGGCAGCATCGCCTTCGAGGGCGGCGACATCACCAACCTGTCGCCGCAGGAAATCTATCGCCTCGGCATCACCCGCACTTTCCAGCGCTCGCGACTGTCGCTGTCGCTGTCGGTGTTCGACAACGTGTGGGCGGGCAATTTCCGCAATCTCGACCAAGGGTTGATTCACAACCTCTTTCGCCGCAAGACGTTGCGCGCCGAGTACGAACGCGCCGTCGAACAGGTGCGCGCCCTGCTCGCCACTTTCGACGCCCATCTCGCCGACCGGCTGTTCCAGCCCGCCGCGGCGCTGGCGATGATCGACCGCCGGCGGGTCGAAATCTGCCGCGCCCTGATTAGCGAGCCGCGCCTGTTGCTGCTCGACGAGCCGTCGGCGGGGATGACGCACGACGAAACCGCCGAGTTGATGGACGACATCATGCAGGTGCGCGAAAAGCTCGCGCCCTTCTCCATCGTCATCATCGAGCACGAGATGAACGTCATCCAGCGCATCACGCAGCGCTGCGTCGTCTTGAACTACGGCGAGAAAATCGCCGAAGGCACTTACGCCGAAATCACCGCCAACCCGGACGTGCAGGTGGCGTATCTGGGGCAGGAGTAGGTCATGGCGCAACTTTCCGTACAGGGTATCGACACGGCCTACGACCGCATCGACGTGCTGCACGGGGTGTCGCTCGACGTCGAACCGGGTCGCATCACCTGCATCCTCGGCTCGAACGGCTCCGGCAAGACGACGCTAATTCGCTCCATCCTCGGCTTGACGCCGCCCCACGCCGGCGACATCGTGTTCGAGGGCGCTTCCCTCGTCGGCCAGCCGACGCACCGCATCGTCGGGCGCGGCATCGCCTGCATTCCGGAAGGGCGGAGGATTTTCCCCAAGATGACGGTGGCGGAGAACCTCGCGGTCGGCGCCTACCAACTCTCCGACGAGGCCGAAGTGGCGCGCCGCGCCGCGCAGGTCTACGAGCTTTTCCCGCGCCTGAAAGAGCGCCGCGACCAGCTCGCCGGCACCATGTCGGGCGGCGAGCAGGCGATGGTTTCGGTCGGGCGCGGACTGATGGCGAAACCGAAAATGCTCATCATCGACGAGCCGTCGCTCGGCCTGTCGCCGCTCTACGTCAAAGAGAACTTCCGCATCATCCGCCGAATCAACGACATGGGCATCACGGTGCTGCTGGTGGAACAGAACGTGCGCCAGACGCTGGCGATTGCGCATTACGGCTACGTGCTGTCGCAAGGCCGCATGGTGGCGCACGGCGCCGCCGCCGATTTGGCCGCCGACGCCGAAGTGCGGGCGGCCTATTTCGGCTGAACGCGAGGTCGCCGCGATGAATCCGCAAGTCGATCCGGTCGAACTCACCCGCGCTCTCGTGCGCATGAACACCGTCAATCGGGACGGTCAGGGCGACGAGACGCCGTGCATCGAACACCTCGCCGCGCTGTTGCGCCCGGCGGGCTTCGCATGCCGCATCGTCGAATTCGCCCCGCGCCGCGCCAGTCTGGTGGCGCGTCTGGGCGGCGACCCCGCGCGTCCGGCGCTCGCCTTCACCGGCCATGTCGACGTGGTGCCGCTCGGCGCCGCGCCGTGGCGGCACGACCCGTTCGGCGCCGAAATCGTCGACGGCAAGCTCTACGGGCGCGGGTCGAGCGACATGAAAAGCGGCGTCGCGGCTTTCGTCGCCGCCGTGCTCGCCGAAGCGGACGCCATCGCCGCCGGGGCCGGCGTCGTGCTCATCGTCACCGCCGGGGAGGAAAGCGGCTGCGAAGGCGCCATCGACGTGGCGCGCCGTCCCGAACTGAACGAGATGCTCGCCAACGTCGGCGCGCTGGTGGTGGCCGAACCCACCGGCAACCGCCCGCTTGCCGCCCACAAGGGCGCCCTGTGGCTGCGCGCCCGCGCCAGCGGCACGACGGCGCACGGCTCGATGCCGGAGCGCGGCGACAACGCCATCTACAAACTTGCCCCCGCCCTGCTGGCGCTGCGCGATTTCGATTTCGGCGTCGCAGAACATGCGTTGATGGGGCGTCCGACTCTCAACGTCGGGCTGATTCAGGGCGGGCTGAACATCAACTCGGTGCCCGACGCCGCCCATTTCACTCTCGACATCCGCACCGTCGCCGGACAAGACCACGCCGCCCTGCGCCAGCGCCTGCAAACCCTGCTCGGGCCGCAAATCGCGCTCGAAGACGTGCTCGACACCGCCAGCGTGTTCACCGACCCGCAACACCCGTGGATGCGTTTCGTCACCGAGTTGTGCACGCCGGGCGAAGCCCCCGGCTCGGTGGCCTATTTCACCGACGCCGCCATTCTGCGCGCTCGGCTCGACGACGCGCCCACCGTCATCCTCGGCCCCGGCGAGGCGCACATGGCGCATCAAACCGACGAATACTGCCTCGTCGAGCGCATCGTCGCCGCCACCGGCTTCTACCGCCGCATCCTCGCCGACTGGCGGACGCGCGCCTGAAGCGCCGTCACAAAAAAACGCGGCGGGGAGCTTGGCGCTCCCCGCCGTGTTCTGCCTCTTTTCTCTTTACTCTTTACTCTCTAAAAGTTACTGCCACTGCTCACTCTCACAAGCTCAACGGTCGCGGCGACGGCGCAGCGAGGGGGTCAGCAGACCCAGACCGCCGGCCAACAGCAACGCAAGGGTTTCGGGTTCCGGCACCGCAGAGGTGGGGCCGACGTTGCTCACCAGAAAAACGAGGTCGTCGTAGTCGAAATCGCCGCCACCGTACAAATCTTCCCAACCGACCAGCGTGTAGTCGCGGGTGCCGTCGTTCCAGTAGTCGTAATAGGCGACGACGTGCTCCTGCTCGTCGTCATTGTTGTTGCCGACGCCGCTGTAGAAAGTCAGGTCGGAATTGCCATTGGCGACCAGCATGAACACCAGTTCATAGCCGTTCGAAGCGCCGTAGGTGAATTCGAGCGGATTGATGTAGTAGTCGATGGTGCCGACGGAATTGCCGGTCTTGGTGAAAAATTGCTGCCAAGGCGACGCGGCGTTGCCGCTCTCGTCCAGCGCCCGCACCGACATCACGAGGTCGTAGCTGGCATGGCTGGTCACGAACTTGAAATAGACGTATTCGTTCGGGTCTTGAATGAAGAAGCGGGAGCCGGTGACGCCTTCGGTGCCGCCGGGGTTGACGCCGCCGATGAAGGAACTGCCGTTGCCGGCATTGAGCCATTCGGCGAACACGCTCTCAGGGGCAGCCTGCGCCGTCAGGGAAGCGGCGGACAACAACAGCGCGGCGAGTAGTTTGGACATGATGCAGCCTCTTGCATGAACTTCTGGTACCCATCTTTAGCAGGAAGCGCGCCAGTTTGTATTTCGTTGATTTATATACGTTTATTAAACGTCAACGCACAAAAAGTAAAAAAACCCGACATCCCATGTAAACAACATGGGAATTATTTGCCGCCCCTCCATCCGGGGTCAGGGCAGCAAGCGGTCGAGCACGGAAAGAAAATCGGCGCGGGAGAAGGGGCCGATCTTGCGCGACAGGACGCGACCGTCGCTCCCGACCACGAGGGTGAAGGGCTGCAAGGCTTTCTCGTTGCCGAGCGCCTGCATCAGTTCGATGCCCTGCCCGCCCGCCAGCAGCGAGGGGAAATCGACCTCGTAGGCGTAAAGGAAGTCGCGCACTTTTTTGGCGTTCTCCGGCTGCTCCAGCGCAATGCCGAGCACGACGAGGCCGCGGACGGCAAATTCCTTTTGCAACGCCGAGAGTTCGGGCAATTCGGTGCGACACGGCGGACAGGCGCGCGACCAGAAATTGACCACGAGCGGCTTGCCCCGGTAATCGGCGAGCGTCACCGCTTTGCCGTCGACGCCGGGGAAAGTCGCGGCGAACAAGGCTTCCGCCGTGTCGGCGGCGCAGGCGACGGCGGCGGCGCAGGCAAGCAGCAAGGCGGCGGCCAGCCGCCTCACAGCAAGTCTCCGCGCCGAAACGCCGCGTAACCGGCGCCGGCGGCCACCAGACCGAGCGCGACGGGATAGACGAGCGCGAAAGTCTGGAAGCCGCGCACGCCGAAGATGTCGAGAATGGTGTAGGCGGCGGCGCCGAGCACGACCAGTTGCGGGTCGAACATCGACAGCGCCGCGATGCGGAACACCTGCAGGGGATTGGCGAGCGCGACGGTCACCGCCAGTTCGGGGTCGATGTGACCCTGAATCATCACGCCGAGCAGAATCAAATCGAGAAAGAGCAGCAGCACCAGCCAGAGCAGGAAGGCCGCGCCCTGCGCCACGTCGGTGGTGCGCGCCAGCGTCGACACGAACATGCCGAGGCCGAGAAAACACAGCGCCAGCGCCGCCAGCAGCGCCGTGTAATAGACGAACATGCCCCACGGCACGTCGATGTCGTCGATCAGCCCCCACGCCACCGCGAACAGCATGGCGAGGAACACCGGCGCGAAGGTCACCGCGTAGCGACCGATGAGCTTGCCCCAGAACCACGCGCCGAGCGACACCGGCAACGCCAGCAGGTATTCGTAGACGCCGGCCTCGCGGTCGCCCGCCACCGACCTGACGGTGGTGATGAGCACGAAAATCGGCAGAATCGCCATCGTGAGCTGGATGTAGGTCACCAACAGACGCGACAGACCGATGAAGCCGAGCACGCGCGATTCGGTGAGGCCGAAAGCGAACAGCAGCACGACGATGCCGCCGAACACCAGCGAGTAAATCTGAAACCAGCGCGCGCGCAGCGATTCGGCGACGTCGAGCCGGGCGCAAAGCAGCATTTGCTTCATTGCGTCTCCTTCGCGGCGTCGTGCGCCGGGTGAGCGCCGGACATGCCGTGGCCGCCGTTCATGTCCTGCATCGCGGGCATGCCGTGCATGCCGGGCATTCCCTGCGCCAGCGCCTTGCGGCTCATTTCCTCGAAGTCGATACCCTCGCCGCCCGGCGGCAACGCCGCGAAGCCGTAGCCCATCGGCGACTGCTGTGGCACGTAGCGCGCCGTGCGCGGGTCGAGCCAGCGCACGGCGGCCTTGTCGGAAGACGAATCCGCCACCCACAGCCGCGCGCCGCCCGGCGCGACGAGCCACGGATTCTCGCGCTCGGCGCTGACGCGCCATGCAAGGAAGCAGCCGATGTCGTCGAACTTGAACACCGCGTCGCGCGGGCCGCCGCGCACTTCCACCGCGAAGCGACGGTCGGAAATCACCATGCCGCAGCCGGTGCACACGTCGCGATCCCAATGGATGGCAGCCATGCCTTGCGGCCAGCCCTCGCCGCGCCCGCAAGCGGCGAGCAAGGCGGCAATCGGCGTCAACAGCAGCGGCGCGGCGCCAGCGCGCGCGAGGAAAGCGCGCCGCGACGGCGCGTGGCAATCGCAGTGGGTGTGGTGGCGGTGTAAGCGCATTTCAATTCTCCCCGGCGTTCGGCGCGCCGTGTCCGTTTTTGCGGTCGAGCACGATTCGACCCATGTCCATTTCGACGATGCGATTGACCAGCGACGAAACCTCGTCGAGGCGGTGGCAGGAGATGATCATCGTCACCTCCGGCCGGGCGGCGAGCATCTCGAACAACATCTTGCGCGCCTCGGGGTCGAGGTTGGCGGCCGGTTCGTCCATGATCAGCACGTGGGCGTCGCGGCCGAGCGCGATGGAAATCAGCAGCTTCTGCTGCATCCCGCCCGACAGACGCACGAACTGGCGCGCCCGCACGGCAGCGATGTCCAGGCCGAGTTGGGCGGCGACGGCGGCGATGCGCTCCGGCGTGCTGCCGGTGAGCGCGGCGGCGAATTCGACCAGTTGCCCCACCGGCATCTTGAGCGGCGGCGGCAGTTGCGGCACGAAGCCGATGCGACCGAGCACCGTCGTGCGCTGGCGGCGCGGATCGAGTCCGTCGATGCGCACTTCGCCGCTGCAGTCGTATTCGCCCAACAGACAACGAATCAGCGTCGTTTTGCCGGCGCCGTTGGAACCAATCAGCGCGACGCGCTCGCCGGGCGCGAGATTGAGGTCGATGCCATCCAGCACGCGGGCGCGGCGGAAGGTTTTGACGACTTGCTTGAGTTCGATCATATAAATCTTGTTTTGATTCAGTTCCGGGCCGATTCGAGCCGACGCGGCACACCGTCGCCATCGAGCAGGCGGGCGACGCGCGCGAACACTCCGGCACGGGTAAAGGGTTTGGCGAGCACGTCGTCGGCGCCTTCGTGGCGCGCGGCGTCGCCCTCGCCGTTGCCCCCGTCGAGGGCAACGACCGGAATGTTGCGGGCAATGGCGTCGTCGCGCAAGTTGCGCAGCGCCTCCAGCCCCTCGCCGGCGACGTCGAGGAAGATCAAACCGGGTTGCTGCTCATCGATCGCTTTCTCCACTGCCTCCGCGTCGGGCGCGACGACGCTCACCGCGCAGTGAGCCGATTCGAGGTAGTCGCGCAACTGCGCCGCGACTTCGGCGGACGCGTCGACGACGAGCACGCGCGTACCCGGTTTGGGGTTGTGGCGGTCGCCCTTGCGGCGCTCCTGAAAACGCCCCATCCCCTTCATCTCGAAAGTGAGCGCGCCGGATCGGCACACGTCGACGCACAGCCCGCAGCGCGTGCAATCCGGGCCGAGCGCGGTGTGCATCGTCGCGGCGCGTCCGCGCACGGTCACGTCGAGCACGTGCGGCACCAGACACACCTTGCGGCAATCGCCCTCGTGCAAGCAGCTTTCGACGTCGAAACGCACGTGCAGCGGCGAAATCGAACCCACGACGCCGTAGGTCAAACCAATCGGGCAGACGTAGCGGCACCACACTCGCCGTGACCACAGCACCTCGAAAACGAGCAGCAGCGCCACCCAACCGAGCGCCAGCCCCGGCCCGTAGATGAGGGCGCGCGACAGGATGCCGGTGGGCGAGATGGTCTCGAACACCGTGTAGCCGGTGACGAAGGCCAAGAGCGCGAACAGCGCCCAGAACACGGTGCGCGCGCCGCGATGGAAGGCGTGGTCGCTCACCAGCTTTTTCTTCGCCAGCCACAGATGCAGCTTTTCGGTGAGTTCGGCGACGAGGTGGTACGGACACACCCACGAGCAGAACGAGCGCCCGCCCAAGAGCGCCCACAACACGAAAACGGTCAGGGTGCCGATGACCAGATTGATGATGATGTGCTTGTGGGCGAGCATTACCTGCAAGGCGGCGTTGAGGTCGATCATGTGGAAGCCGACGAAACGCGAGCCGGTGAGCGCGCCTTCGAGGATTTGTATGTCGAGCCAGAACGAGACGACGAAAAGCAGATTCACCGCCACCAGCACCGCCCAACGCCGATTGCGCCATTTGTGTCCGGGCGGATGGCCTTCTTCCTGCAGGCGCAGCTTCTCCTGCACGTGGGCGCCCTTGTCGCGGTACTTCAGCTCCATGACGCGGGCGACTTCGGGGGCGACGGCCGTCGGTTTCTTCGGCGCGCCGCCGAGCATGACGCGAAAATCGTCGAGGAAGCGGCTCACGATTCGCCCTCCCACGTCGCGCGCGCCTCGACCACGATGGCCGGTTCGTCGAGCGGACAGACCATCTCGCAGACCCCGCAGCCGACGCATTGTTCGAGCACCTTCGGGCGCTGGCGCTGGCTGCCGTCGGCGGCGGTGAACGTCTCCATGACGATGGCGTCCCCTATCGGGCATTCGGTGACGCAGAGGTCGCACAACTCGCGCTCGTAGGGGTGGTCGCGCACCGGAATCGGCGTCCAGCGGTCGACCTCGACGTAGCGCATCAGCCCGGTAAACGCCGAGCCGCGCGCCAGCCCGATGAAGCCCTCGCCTTTCGTCGCCAGACAGGCGTCGGGACGCACGAGACGGGCAAGCCCCATGCGCTCGTTCAGGTTCAGGGTCGGTTCGGGGTCGTTCGCCTTCGCTTTCAACAGCGGCGGTTTGGCCATTTCGGCGCCGGGGCGCACGGCGAGGAACGATGGTTTGTCGTAGGTGAGCGCCCCGGTCGGACAGGCGAGAATGCACTGCGCCGCGTCGCAGGAAAAATCGCACGCCTGCGCGCGCGCGTCGATGTAGGGCGCGCCGACGGCGAAGCCTTCGTCGAGGTCACCGAGTTCAATGGCTTTCACCGGACAGACTTGCAGGCACTGGCCGCACTTGATGCACGAGGCGAGAAAATCGTCCTCGTCGAGCGCCCCCGGCGGACGCAGGCGCGGTGCGCGGGCGTTGGCCACCGGCAGCCAGCCGCACAGCGCCAGCCCGACCACGCCGGTCACCAGACCGCAGGATTGCAGGAATTGCCGACGGGCGCGGCGCTCTTTTTCGTTCATTGCGGCGCTTTCCTTTCCGGTTTGTCGAAGCGCGGTTTTTCGTCGCGCAGGACGAGATCGGGTTCGGAGAACGGCGCCAGACGTTCGAGGAAATCGAGCAATTCGAGCACCGGGGTGTCGCGGAAGAAGCTCGCCATCGGGAACTCCATCCAGATGCGGTCGGCGAAAGCGCGTTCCTCGTGCGGAGTGTCGCCAATGCCGTCGCGGTCGCGGTCGAACCCTTCGTAATCGTCCCAGTAATTGCCTTCCCAGAAATTGGTGCCGTAGTTTTCGCTTCTGCCGCCGTAGCTCACCTGAATCAGGTTGCCCTCGAAGATGTTGTCGCGCATGTAGTTGCCGCCCTTCTCCGAGTTGAACTGCATGGCGACGCCGTTGTAGGCGAAGCGGTTGCGACGGATTTCTATCTTTGAACCCGGCTCGAACGGCGACAGGTCGGAGCCGATGCCGACGCCGCAATAGACGATTTCGTTGTCTTCGAGAATGGTATCGGAGGTTTCCTTGAAGCCGATGCCTAGCCCGGTGGCGCCGGTGGCGTGCGAGATGAGGTTGCCGCGCGCGACGCCGCCGCGCCCGAACATGTAGTAGATGCCGACCGCGTTGTCGTAGAAGCGGTTGTTCTCCACCGTGTTGTGGTCGGAGAACATGAAGTGCAGCGAATAGCGGCTGTGCCGACCGACGTTGCCGCGAAAAATGTTCTGGTTGGAGTACCAAATCACCATGTCGCGCGAATCGGTGATTTCGTTGTTCTCGATCAGATTGTCGTAGCTGTACCAGAGGCGAATGGCGTCGCCGCGCATGCCGAGTTCCACCGCTTTGGAGCGAATGCGGTTGCCGCGCACGACGCTGTCCTTGGCCTGTTTGATGTCGATGCCGAACAGGCAATCGTCGATGTCGAGGTTTTCAATCGTGTTGCCGCTGCCGCGCACGTCGAGACAGGAGTCGTCGGTGTCGTGCGAGTCGCCGGAGCCGGTCAGATGCAGACCGCGCAGCGTGGCGCCGTTGGTCTCCAGCGACATCACCGTACCCTTGCCGCCGGCGTCGATGGTCACCTTGCCGCCGCCGTCGATGACGAGTGGCTTGGCGATGGTGACGGGGCCGGCGTAATTGCCCGGCGGCGGCGTCAAAGTCGAACCGACCGCGGCGGCGTCGACCAGTTCCTGAAACGGTTTCAGCCCATGAATGCGCGGGTCGCGTTCATAGAGCGCATAGACGGGTTTGGGGCGGTCGATGGTGACGCGCTGGGCGCCGGCGGCGTTCGATCCGGTCGAAAGCTGAACGGCGTCGGCGGGGTCATCGTCGTCGAAGATGTCGGCGCCGCGTCCCGGCAGACAGACGAGCGCCAACGCGAGCGGCAAAAAGAAACCGACGCGAAGGCGGCGGCGCGTAACGGTCATCGACAACTTTCCCTCATTGATATTTTTTTACTCCATTGCCGGATTCTCGCGCAATTGCTGGCGGCGAATGAGGAAAGCCAGCACGAGACAAGCAAAAACGAGCAACAGCAAGCCGTAACCCCAGTAAGGATAAGAGAAGGTGGAGAACTGCGCCACCTTGCCCTCGCCGAACACGGTCGGCATGAAGGGTTTGACGGTGAACGCGCCCCACGGGTGCAGGTTATGGCCGAAGAACCACAGCCAGGCCGCGTAGGTGACGAGGAAGTAAACCGGAATCAGAGCCGGCGCCAGAGCCAGCGCCAACTGGAAGTTGCGCGATTTGGCGACGCCGACCACCACTGCGACCATCGCCACCAGCAAGCCGACGATCACCCCGATGGAAATCGTCCGCACGTTTTCGCCCCATTGCGCGATGCGCTCCGGCTCCTTGAAATAGGTGCCGGCATTCGTCACGTATTCCTGCACGTGCGCCGCGAGATGGCCAAGCGCGAACTGATCGACCAGCATCCACACCGCCACCGCCGCAAACCCCACGGCGAGCGCGATGAGCCGCGCCCGCTTCTTCGGCAGCGCGAAGGCGACGATCATCGCCACGAAGAAACCGAAGAAGAACTTCGCCAACGGACGCTCCACCGGCGCGCCGACGTCGATGGGGAACATGCCGACGTAGTGGTTGATGGTGTTCATCTCGTGCACGCAATCCAGACCCTGCGCGCCTTGCTCGACTTTTTTGTCCGCGTCGAGGATCGGGTTCCAGCGCTCCTCGTTGCCGGTGAAATCGCCCTGCATCACCTCGTCGGCGAGCCGCGACCCTTTGCCCGCCACCTTGCAGCCGTTGTAGACGGCGTCGAAGTGGAAATGGATGCGGATGCCGTCGGGAAAGGCGTCGGGCGGGTAGTTGGGCGCCGTGAGCGACACCCACCAGATGGGCGTGAAATAGGCGACGATCAACGCCAACAGCGCCACCAGCGCCAACACGCCCACCTGCCGGTTCTGCTTGTCCATGGTTGCACTCCCTCGGTCGCGAACTGGCCGAGATTATATTTATTTCTTCTTGCCGCCCTTCGCGGCGCACATCGCTCCCGGCATCTTGAGGCTCGCCTGATAGGCGGAAATCGCCACCAGCATGTCGTCGGTGTAGGGCTTGATGACCTTCACCATGTCCGGATTGGCGTTGCGCCGCTTGCCGTCGCGAATTTCGGTCATTTGCCGCAACAGATACTTATAGTGCTGACCGGCGATCACCGGATAGAACTTGTCGCGGTCGCCTTCGCCGTTCTTGCCGTGGCATTCCAGACATTGCTTCTCGTAGAGCGTCTTGCCTTTGGCGATCTGCACCGCAGCGTCCACGCCCTCGTACGTGCCGTGATCGGCGGGGATGCACAGGCTCTGGATGTAGGCGGAAGCGTCGGCAAGTTCCTGCGGGTCGGTGAGCGCGATGGCGAACGGATACATGGTCGGATTGTCGCGCAGCCCGGCGCGGATGTCGGCCATCTGCTTGATGAGCACGGTGGAGTGCTGACCGGCCAGTTGCGGGAAGGTGCCGTCCGGACGCCCCGCGCCGGACGCCAGATGACAGGCGCTGCACACCTCGTAGGCTTCCTCGCCGTTGACCTTGTCACCCTTGAGCTTCAAGGCTTGGATCTTTTCGCCTTCCTGCGCGTTCCAGGTGTAGCCGGAACTTTCAATGCCCGCCTTCTTCGGCGCGGGCGCCTGCGCGAAAGCGACTGAAACGGCGCCGATGCCCAGCAAGGCGGCGGTCAAAAGGGTTTTCTTCATTTCGTTCTCCTCGCACGTTGAATCATTTCAGGCTTTCGAGATAAGCGGCGATGGCTTTGATTTCCTCGTCGTTTACCAGAACCATGATGCCTTTCATCGCCGCCGAATTACCGTTGGCGCGCGCGCCGCTCTTGATGTCCTTCATCTGTTGCTCGGCATAAGCGGCTTTTTGGCCGGCGAGCTTCGGATACGAGGGCAACAGCGGCTTGTCGGCCTGCTTGCCGTGACACGACCAGCAGGTTTTTTCGGTGTAGAGTTTGGCGCCGTCGGGCGCAGCGAGAGCCATCGGCGCGAGGGCAATGCCCAGCGCCAACAAAATAATCTTTTTCATGATTTGCCCCTTCGAGGGCCTCGGGTGGTAGGTGGCGACGACCCGCAGGCCGCCGCCACATTTACATCAAGCGCTTACTTGACCTTCTTGGCCCCGTTTTGCTCGAGGTAGGTCTTGGCGCGCAAGCCGATGTCGGCCGCTTTCACCTGATATTGATAGACCTGCTCGGCCCACAGATTGGCCTGACCCCAGTCCTGCTTCGCGGCCGCGGCGTCAGCCTTGGCCTGGAAGTCCTTCATCTTGCCCAACTGGTCGGTTGCGTCCTCGACCATGCTGACCACGTTCGGGAAATCCTTGAAGTTGGTGCTGGTGATGTAAGCCACCACGGAGTCGATCACCGCTTGCGTGTCCGCGATCTTCTTCAACGTCGCCTTGTAGTCGGCCTCGGTGTAGTCGGCCTTGGCGATTTCCTTCTTCGCCGTCGCCTTCCAGCCCTTCGGTTTGACCAGCAGGTAGCCCTGCATTTCAAGGTGCAACGCGGAGCAGAACTCGGTGCAGTAGTACGGATAGACGCCTTCCTTGTCGGCCTTGAACTTCACCGACACCGTCTTGCCCGGTTCGACCGAGGCGTGCACGTTGTAGGTGGAGACCGTGAAGCCGTGGGTTTCGTCTTCGGCGCGCTCGAGGTTGGTGAGGTTGATGGTCACTTCGTCGCCGACTTCCGCCTCGATGATTTCAGGCGTGAAGTGCGAGCGAATCATCGTGCCGTACACCGCCACCTTGTTGCCCTTCTTCTCGATGCGTTCTTCGCCGGCCCGCACCGCACCCGGGTGAGCGGCGTCGCTGCGGCTGTTGGTGCCGACCTTGTAGCGCACGTACGGTTTCAGTTTGGAAGCTTCGATCGCGATCGCGTTGTGCGGTTCGCCCAACGGCAACGGCATGTCGTAGAGCAACTGCATCTTGTCGTTGCTGATGTCGATCAACTGGTGGTTTTGCGGGTGCAGCGGCCCCACCGGGTTGAAGCGGTCGATCGACAGCTTGTTCAACGCGACCAGATACTTGCCCTTTGGCGTGGCGGTATCGCCTTCCATGGTCATCAGGTGGCCGATGTTGTAGTGCACGGAGATCTTGTCGAGCACCTTGCCGTCGCAGTAGTTCCACTTGGCGACTTGCGAATCGACGTAGAGCGAGGTGTAGGCGACGCACGCTTTCGAGTCATACTGCGTGTGCAGAGGCCCAAGGCCGAGTTGCACTTGCGTGTGCAGCGCGTCCTTCATCGACACCACCGGGATGCCGTACGGGTCTTTCGACTCGAACTTGCCGGCCTTGAACGCGGCAATCATCTTGTCGAAGGAATACACCGAAACGTGCGTGTCGAGCTTGCCGGAGACGATGATGTACTTGCCGTCCGGAGAAACGTCGACGCCGTGCGGCGACTTCGGTTCCGGCACCAGGAAGAGGACGCCTTCCTTCACTGCCGTGTCGATGGAGAGCACGTCATGGCCGTTGATCTTCTTCGCCTTGCCTGCGGCGACCAGTTCGGCGGCCTTCTTCCAGTTGATGACGTGCAGGTAGTCGGTATCCTTCGCCGAGCAACCCGCCTCGAACGGCGGACGCCCGCTTTCGATACCGCCGACGTAGCGTTCGGCGCAGAAGGAGTTGGTAAACGACCAGCCGTCCGACGGTCCTTTGCCCGCGTCGGAAATATCCTGCGAGTACGGCGGCAGTTCAACCGAGAACGATTGCGCCGGCACGATGCGCCCGGCCGAACGGTCGAACTTCCAGTAGGTCATGCCGCCACGATACTTTTCGTTGAACTCTTCCAGCGGATAGAACTTCTTCGCTTCCAGCGGCGCCGGATACTGCGCCGCTTCGAACACGTATTCCGAGTTCGGGGTCACGAAGGCGCCGCCGTGTTCGGACTTGAACACCGGGTTGGCGACGATCTGCTTGGTTTCGAAATCACGCAGGTCGATGACCGCGATACGCGGATTGGCCTTGTCGTTGATGAACAG
>JAISSY010000113.1 GCA_031272995.1 Azoarcus sp. | reverse complement strand
ACCCACCCGCTCGACCTGTTGAACGAGCGCGTCAACGTGGCGCTGATGCAGCGCGCCGACATCGACCTCGCCGGTCGCCACCTGCAACTGATGCCCGCCGACGGCGCGCTGGTCATCGGCCGCGCCGAAAGCTGCGGTCTGGTCATCGACGACCGCCGCGTCTCGCGCCGTCACGCCCGCATCGAATGGGTCGGCGGCCAATGCACCCTCACCGATTTCAGCAGTAACGGCACGTGGGTGAAATTTGGCCGCGAAGCCGCCCCGGTCATCTTGAAGCGCGACAACTGCGTCCTGCACGGCCAAGGCACGGTCGGACTCGGTTCCGCCCCGGAAGACTTCACCACCACCACCTTCAGCTTCCAAATCATCAGCGAGGAACTGTAGGTCGCCAGCACAGCCGCGCCGCCTGCCCGCAGCGGCCCCACAGAAAAGCGTTCTGCCCGTGGCGTCGCGCCAGACGCGCTGCTTCGGCACGCGTCAGCGCGGGGACGAAGAATGTCGCTTCCACTGGCCAATTCCCGGCGGCGGCGTGGTTTTCGCCAGCGAGGACGCGGTATCCAGCCGCCGTCAATTCTTCGTGCAGCGCTTGCTGGCGACGGCGGTTTTGCGCTGCGCTCAAGCGGCGTGAGGCGGGGTTGTGGGCGGTGAGGAGACTCCAGCAATGGATGCCCGCCGCTTGCAGCCAAGCGTCGAGGCGGCGGTTGCGGACGCCGGGGCGCAAAACGAGGTCGTTGGCGAATCCGGGCAGGCGGACGCGATAGGCGGTGGCGCGGTAGGCGCGTTCGAGGCGGCGGGTGCGGCGCATCGCTCCTCAGGGCTTGGGAATGATGGTGTGGGGAACCATGTTATCCCAATGGCTGCCGCGCTCGACGGCGGGGTTGGCGAAAACGTGCGCCAGTTCTTCGCTCATCGGCAGGTTGATGACGATGCCGGAAGGCGGAATCGGGTGCATGAACCAGCGCTCGTACATCTTGGTGGCTTCGCCGGAGGCCATCAGTTTGGCGAGGGTTTTGTTGACGATTTCCTTCAGGCGTTCGTCGCCCTTGCGCATCATGACGGCATAGCGTTCGGTGCTCAGGCCGGGGCCGACGATTTCGTAGGCGTTGGGGTCGCGCGAGGCGGCGATGAGTCCGGCGAGCAGGATGTCGTCCATCAGGTAGGCGTAGGCGCGACCGCTCTTGACCATCAGGAAGGAGTCGGAGTGGGTCTTGCCGTAGAGCACCTTGATGTTGCGTTTGGCGACTTCGAGCTTTTCCAGCGCCTGTTCGGCGGTGGTGCCGGCGGTGACGACGACGGTTTTGCCGTTGAGGGAATCCAGATCGGTGTAGCGGTTGTCGCGTCGCGTCAGCAAGCGAATGTTGGAGATGAAGTAGGTGATGGAGAAATCGACCAGCTTGCGGCGGTCGGGGTTGTCGGTGGTGGAGCCGCATTCGAGGTCGATAGTGCCGTTTTGCAGCGCGGGGATGCGGTTGCGCGCTTCCACCGGCAGATAGACGGTTTTCAGTTGCGGCAGGTTGTACTCGAAACGGATCTGTTCGACAGCGCGGTCGCACAATTCCTTGGCGTAGCCGGTAGGCTCGAACGACGAATCGAGGTAGGTGAACGGCATGTTGGCGAGCCGGTAGCTGACGACTATCGAGCCGTTCTGGCGCGCCTTGTCGATGGTGTCGGAGGTCGCGGCTTCCTGTGCGCCGTTGGCGAAAGCCGGCAGCAGGCAGGCGGCGGCAAGGGCGAGAAGATTCTTTTTCATCATGCCGGTTCGTTCCATTTGAAGATGAAGGAATCGCCGTGGTTGCGGCTGGTTTCGGCGATTTCCTCGAAACCGCCGACGACGTCCTCGAACACGTCGATGAGCGTCGGGTCGAAATGTTTGCCGCGCCCGTCGAGAATGATGTCGCGCGCCACTTCCAGCGGCATCGGGTCTTTGTAGGGGCGCGCCGAAATCAGCGCGTCGTAGACGTCGGCGATGGCCATCAGCCGACCCTGCAAAGGGATGTTCTCGCCCGCGAGTCCGTTCGGGTAGCCGGTGCCGTCCCACTTTTCGTGGTGGTAGCCGGCGAAACACTTGGCGTGGTGCAGGAAGCTGTGCTCCTGCGTCTCCTCCTCGATGCGCTCGATGGCTTCGACCCCTTTGGTGACGTGCGTTTTCATGATGTCGAATTCTTCCGGGGTGAGCTTGCCGGGCTTGTTGAGGATGGTGTCGCTGATGGCGATTTTTCCCACGTCGTGCAATTGCGCCGAAGGGATGAGGAAGGTGAGATCCCACGAGGACACTTCGTCGTTGTAGATGCCGTCCTTCAACATGCGCTTGACCAGCAGTTCCAGATAACGCTGCGTGCGGCCGATGTGACCGCCGGTCTTGCGGTCGCGGAATTCGACCAGTTCGGCGATGACGTTGAGGATGCCGAATTGCAGCTTGAGGATTTGGCTGGTCTTTTCGTTGACGCGCTCGGCGAGGTTCTTGTTGTAGCTCTCCAGTTCTTTCTTCTGCTCGGCGATCAGCAGGTGGTTGCCGATGCGGCGCAGCAGCAGCGCGGCGGAAAACGGCTTGGTGACGTAGTCGATGGCGCCGAGCGACAGCCCTTCGAGTTCGCTGCCCTCGTCGTTGCGCGAGGTAAGGAAAATCACCGGGATGAAGCGGAAGCGCGCGTCGGACTTGAGCTTCTTGATCGCCTCGTAGCCGCTCATCTCCGGCATTTCGATGTCGAGCAAGATGAGATCCGGGGTGATCTTCTCCAGCATGTCGAACAACACCTTGGCCGACGGCACCGCGTAGGTGTCGTAATGGGCGTCGAGGATGCTGCGGGCGATTTTCAGGTTGGTCACGTTGTCGTCGACGACGGCGACGGTGTGGCGTTCTTGCAGGGTGTCGACTCTTGCGTCCATGGCGGTCTCTTTAGTGGGTTCGTTCTTCTCGGCGTTGCGCGAGGCGTTCGCCGATGGCGGCGAATTCCATGCGGTTGATCTGCTCGCGCAGCCAGTCGACCAAATCTGCTTCGGCGTCGTAGGCGTAGCGTTCGAGTTCTTGCAGGGTTTCTTCCATCGTGTCGATGCGGAAGTTGGCGGCGGCTTCCGCCATGCGCGCCAGCAAGGTTTCGTCGGGGGCGGCGCGGCGTTCCCGGTCGCCTTTGGCGTCGCCCGTCGATGCGTTGAAGGCGGCGAATTCGGCGAGCAGCTTTTCGACCGCTTCGATGAAAGCCTGATTGTTTTGACAGACGAAATCGAACTTGCCCGCCTTGGCGGCGTGCTCCAGCGCTTCGGCCTGCTGGCCGACTGCCCGCGCTTCGACGCCGTAGCTCGCGCCCTTGATGCCGTGCACGAGGATGGCGTAGTCGGCGAGCGTGTTGGCGGTGACGCTGCGGACTTGTTCGATCAGGCGCGCGGTGTTCGACATATAGGATTGCAGCACCGACAGATAGGTATCCTCGTCGCCGCCGAAGCGCGCCAACCCGGTTTCGAAATCGACCCCGGCGATGTTCGGCGCCCCGTCGGCGAGGCGCTCCTTGACCTGAACGCTGGAACCGACGGGCAGCAATCCCTGTTCTTTCAGTTCTTGCTCACGGTTCTTGTCGCGCACCCACTGGCGCAGGATGCTGTCCATGCGCATCACGTCGATGGGCTTGGTGAGGAAAGCCTGAAAGCCGTGATCGAGAAAGAGTTTTTCGTTGCCGATGATGGCGTTGGCGGTGAGCGCGATGATGGGAATGTTACGGGCGTAATCGGTGCCGATTTCCTCGCGGATGATGCGGGTCGCCTCCATGCCGTCCATCTCCGGCATCATGTGATCCATGAAGATGGCGTCGTATTTCGGTTCGCCGCGGCGGATGAGATCGACCGCCTCGGCGCCGCTCAGCACGCAGTCGATCTTCATGCCGTAGGGCTTCATGATGCCCTTGGCCACGTCGAGGTTGGTTTGCACGTCGTCGACCACGAGGATGCGCGCGTACGGCATCTGGATGCGCACCAGCTTGGTGTCGCGCACCCGTTTGGTGTCGGCGTAGCGGAAGCCTTTCAGCGCCTCGGCCACCGTGGGGCCAATCGGCGTGTCGGTGACGAACTTCTGCTTGATGCGCACGGTGAAAGCGCTGCCCTCGCCGTAGACGCTGGCGACGTCGATGCGGCCACCCATCGCCTGCACCAGCCGGCGGGTGATGGCCAGTCCCAGTCCGGTGCCTTCGATCTGGCGGTTGCTGCGCGTGTCGACCTGGTTGTAGTCGGAAAAGAGCTTGGCGATGTCCTCCTCGTGGATGCCGATGCCGGAATCCTTGATCGCGCTCACCAGCCAAACGTCGTCGCCGTCGCGCTCCCAGTCTATCTTCCACGTGATCGTGCCTTGTCGCGTGTACTTGCAGGCGTTGGAGAGCAGGTTGTTGAACACCTGTTTGACGCGCAGTTCGTCGCCGCTGAGGCGACTGGGCATGGTTTCGTCGATCAGCAGGCGGAATTCGATCGGCTTGTCGGTGATGCGCAGCACGTTGAGGCTGCGCGTGTCGTTGATCATGCTCGGCACGTCGTATTCGACCGGGATGAGTTCGAACTTGCCCGATTCGATTTTGGCGATGTCGAGCAAATCGTTGACGATGCCGAGCAGGGTGGTGCCGGAGTTGTAGATTTTCTCCAGATTCGCCGCCACTTCCGCCGGCAGGTCGTCGGAACCGAGCGTCAGTTCGCTCAAGCCGATCACCGCGTTGAGCGGCGTGCGCATCTCGTGGCTGGTGTTGGCGAGGAAGCGGCTCTTGGCCGCCGAGGCGTTTTCGGCGAACTGCTTGAGTTCGAGCAGTTTGGAGTTCTGTTCGTGGATGATTTCGAACGGTCGCGCGATGGTGCCGGAGACGAACATCGCCACCACGGCGGCGACGACCAGCAGCACCAGACCGGAAATCAACAACATGCGTTCGGTTTGCACCACCGGCGTGGCGGCAATCGGCACCGCCGCGCCCACCGTCCAGCCGTCGGAGCCGTGCACCGGCGTGAAGGCGCAAAGGCGGTCTTCGCCCCACAGGGTGTAGTGACCGATGCCCGACTCGTTGCGCGTCATGCGCTCGATGATTCTGTTGGGGTCGACGAGGAAGCTTTTTTCGCGCGTCAGTTGCAGCAGGTTCCAGCGCTCTTGCACCGGCTGCGGTTTGCTGTCGGCGACGACCGTGCCTTGGCGGTCGAGGATGTAGACGTTGCCGTGGCCGAGGATGCGGAATTCGGATACCAGATCGCTCATCACCAGCCCCGGCAGGGTGGAAATCAGCATGTAACCGCCGCGCACCGGCGTGTAAATGCGCGTGACCAGCCCGCCGCCATCGAGGAATTCGGTGGAGGAGATGACCGCCTCGCCGCCGTAGGCGCGTCGCGCCAGATCGCTGCCGGTGTGACTGGCGTTGGGCGCCGGGTCGCCGAAGGAAGCGACGAGGCTGCGGTCGGGTCTGTAGAGCGCAACCGACAGGTATTCGTAACGTTGCGCCGCCGCCTGCAGCACGGACAGCGCCGCGTCGGGCGGAATCACCGCGTCCGTGCGCGCGTTGAGCAGCCGCTCGGCGACGTGACGGCTTTCGCTGCGCATCAGTTCGAGCCGGTCGGCGGCGAGTTTGGCGGCGATGTTGGCGAGCATCTTCATGTCGTCTTCGACGACTTTCTCCATCCCGCCACGGATGGAAACCAGACCGATGCCCAGACTGAGCACGGTAATCGTCAAAGCGGTGGCGATGATCGTCAGCAGCGCTTTCGTTCTGATGTTCAAAATGGCCAAACCTCGTTCCGGCGCCCTAAGGGGGGCAGACAGGCGCCGGACGAGCCGGCGGCATCGACGTTCACGACAATCCGTAGTTGTCAATTGGTATGAATACGTCGCTGCCCGGCCATTTTTACCAATGGCCGCCGGGGGCGTTGTGATGTTTGGCACGACAAGGGCATCCGGCGAAGGCGAATGCCAGATTTCGCACGCGGCGAGAGCGATTTAGCGGGAAGTCGTGTCCAACAGAGCGTTGATGGCGCGCACGTCGTCCTCGCCAAGCGTGCCGACGGCGGCGCGCAGGCGCAGTTGGGCGAGCAGCGTGTCGTAACGGGCGCGCGAGAGTTGCTGCACGGTGTCGGCAAGCTGGCTCTGGGCGTTGAGTACGTCGATGTTGATGCGCACGCCCACCTTGTAGCCGAGTTGGTTGGCGGCGAGCGCCGAGGCTGACGACACCCGCGCCGCTTCCAGCGCCTTCACCTGCGCCATGCCGCTGGTGACGCCGAGGTATGCCTCGCGCGCCGCCAGCGCCGCGGCGCGGCGGGCTTCTTCGAGATCGGCGTCGGCCTTGATTTGCAGCGCCGCCGCCTCGCGCGCGCGCGAGGAAACCGCGCCGCCCTGATAAAGCGGCACGTCCAGTTGCAGCCCCACCGTGCCGCTGTCGTAACGCTCGGTGGAATAGGAAGGACGGTTGTTGCGGCCGTAGCTCGCCACCAGATCGACGGTGGGCAGGTGTCCGGAGCGTTCGCGCGCGTAGGCGCGGGCGGCGATTTCGCGCGTCAGCGTCTGCGCCTGCACGCCGAAATCGCCCTTCTCGGCGGCATCCACCCAAGCGGCGATGTCGTCCGGTTGGGGACGGGAGATTTCGACGCCGGGCTTGAGTCCGGCCAGTTCGTCGGGAGTGTGTCCGACGATGCGCGCCAGCGCCTCGCGCGTCACGTCCAGCGTGTTGCGGGCGGCGATTTCCTGCGCCGAGGCAAGGTCGAAGCGCGATTGCGCCTCGTGTACGTCGGTAATCGTCACCGTGCCCACCGAGAAGCTAGTGCGCGCCAGTTCGAGTTGTTCGCCGGCGGCGGTGCGCAGTTGCACGATGGCTTCGAGCGCGTCGCGGGCGATGAGCACGTTGAAATACGCCTCGGCGGTGCGCAGGATGAGGTTTTGCGTTTCCTGTCCGAACACGCTGTTGGCCAAGTCGGTCTGCAACTCGCCTTCCTTGTACTGCTGCCAGTTCTGCGGGCGGAAGATCGGCGCGCTGAGATAAAGCGTGTAGCTGTTGCTGTTGTAACGCGCCTCGGTGTCGGTGGCGGCGTTGCGCAAGCGAGTCTTGTCGTCGTTCCAGTTGGTGTCGGCGGCAGCGCCGATGGTCGGCAACAGGAGGCTGCGACCCTGCGCGACTTTTTCCTGTCCGGCGTCGTGCTGCGCCCGCGCGGCGGCATAACGGGCGTCGTGCGCGAGAGCATCGAGATAGATATCCAACAAATCGACTGCGCCCGCTACGCGGGTGGCCAGTAACAGGATGCCCATCAGGGCGAGACGGCCGGCAGTTCTAAAGGAAGGACGCGGTGCGGTGTTACATTTGTTACAAATCATGCTCCCGATTCTGCCCTAAATCTAAAAGCGGAAGATAGGGGGGCGTGGCGTGTGCCGTAGCATGGGTACGACAGTCTCGAACAATTTCTGGCGCAAAAGTTGTTTTTCGTCCTTGCGCGTCACGAGGCAGGCTTTCATGACCGGCGCCTGACCGACGAAAGCGAACAAACGCCCGCCGGGCTTGAGTTGCGCGAGCAACCCTTCCGGCAGTTCGGGCAGCCCGCCGGAGACGACGATGACGTCGTAGGGCGCTTGCGGGAACCAGCCCTGCGAGCCGTCGCCTTCCTCGACGAGCACGTTGTCGATGCCCTCGCGCTGCAGATTCTTGCGCGCCAGTTGCGCCAGTTCCGGTTCGATTTCCACCGCACACACGCGTCTGGCGCGCATCGACAACAGGGCAGCGAAATAGCCGCTGCCGGCGCCGACTTCCAACACCGTGCCGGCGCGCTCGATTCGCAAGGCTTGCAGGATGCGGCCTTCGATGGCTGGCTTCAGCATGACCTGCCCGAGCGGCAACGGCACCTCGAGGTCGGCGAACGCCAGCGCGCGCATCGGGGTGGGGACGAAATCTTCGCGGCGGACGGTCATCAGCAACTGGCACACGCCCGGACTCGTCACCTCCCAAGGGCGTACCTGCTGCTCGATCATGTTGTAACGCGCGTTTTCTGGATTCATGTTTTTTCCGGCTCTGCTGTATCGGGGCGCGCGAATTTTAATTCAGGATGGGCCCGGCGAGGCCGTCGAAACCAAGCGCGTCGAGCACGGCTTGCTGTTCGGGGCGGTCGATGCCTTCGGCGATGACCGTCAGGCCGACGGTATGGGCCAGCATGACGAGGCTGCGCACGAAGCTCTGGTTGCCCTTGTTGCGGTCGATGTCGCACAGGAGCGAAGTGTCGATCTTGAGGTAGAACAGTCCCAAGTCATGCAAATCGCCGAGCGCGGAAAAATGCGGCCCGGCGTGCTTGATCCCGAGCTTGTTGGCGAACGGCTTCACCGCCATGCAAAAGGCGTGGAAAGCGGGCGGGTTGCGGACGATGCCTTCCTCCGGCACTTCCAGCCACAGGTTTTCGGTCAGCTTGGGCGAAGCGCGCAACAAGGTGAGCAATTCGGTGACGAAGCGTCCGTCCTGCAAGGCTTGCGCTGAAATCGTCACCGCCACCGCGTCGTTGGTTTTCTGGATGCGCGTCATGGCGGCGCGCACCACGGCGAAATCCAGCCGCCCGACCAGACCGAGCCGCGCCGCCCAAGGCGAAAAGTCGCCCGACTTGAACACGGTGCCGCCGGCCGACAAATCCACCGGCACTTCGTTGTGCACGAGTTTGCCGCCGAGCAGTCGCACCGGGTTTGAGCCCAGTTGGAGTCCGTTTTCGGCCAGCGCGGTAGAGAGAATCTCGCGCCACTGTTCTTGCGTGCGCGCTTCGTGGGGCGCTCCGCCCTGTTCCTCGATACGCAATGCGTGGCCGCCTTCCAGTTCGGCTTCGGCCAGTTCGGTGTCGAGCCGGGCAAGCACGGTGGCGATGGCGTCGCCGCGTGCATACGCGACGGCGGCCATCGGCAGCGAAAGGCTGTCGGCTTTCGGGTGTTGGTCGGCGAGGGCGTGGATTTGCTCGGCGATCTGCGCCGCCCAGCGCGTGAATTCGACGTCGTTCGCCGCGAGCAGGACAAGATCGCTGCCGTTGAGCCGGCCGCCGACGCCGCCCTCGTCGTCGGCGAGGACGGCGGCCAAATCGTGCAGCAACTTGTCGGTTTCCGTGCGCCCCAAATCGCGGTTGAGTTCGTTGAGTCCGCAAACGCGCAGGATGAGCAGGCCGCCCTGCGCGGGAGTGTCCGGGTCGGAGAGCCGCGCGGAGAAAGCGTTGAGGAATTGCCGCCGTTCCAGCAATCCGGTCACGGCGTCTTCTTGCACCTGACGGCGCAGGTTTTCGAGCCGTTGCGCTTCGTCGGCGAGCATCTGACGGACGCGCTCGGATAGTTCGTTCATCGCGTGCACCACCACTTTCAACTCGGCGACGGGCGGTTCCGGCGTGGTGATGAAACGGCGCTCGCCGATGGCCTGAGCGTGGTTGACGAGCGCGCGCAACGGCGTGGTGATGCGGCTCAATACCCATCCGCCGGCGAGTCCGGCCGCAACGGCGACGCAAGCGAACAACAGCAAATACCACAGGAAGCTGTTCCACAGCGCCTTGTTGGCATAGCTGGTCTGGCTTTCCACGTAAAGCGTGCCGAACTGTCTGAAGCCGTCGCTGACCGCCGCAGCGCCCGCCGGCGCCTTGATCGATGCCAGTTTGACGAACCAGCTGGGCACCCCCGCGGCGGTGTCGTCGGAACGGTATTCGGCGATGACCTTGCCGTTGGGGTCGGTGAGACGCAGCGTGCGGTACAGACCCAGATCGCCCTGCGAATTGATCTGCACCTCGATGGTGCCCTGATCCTTGTCGAGCTGCGACATCGATAGCGCGATGGCGTTAGCGGTGTTCGTGTTGGCGTCGGCCAACTGTTCCTGAAGGTAGTAGCGCGCCGTCACCGTGCTCACGGCGAGGCTGCCGAGCAGGGCGAGCAAGGTGACGGTCGCAATGGCGATCCAGAGTTGCTTAATCAGAGACATGGCCATGCCTTCCGGTTGATGCCGTTGAAAATCGGGACGGAGCAATGAAGTTGCGGGCGTTCATCTCTTTGCCACCTTGCGTTTCGCTGGCCGGGATTTTGCCACTTTCTTCATACGCTTCTTCGCTTGTGGCTTGGCTTTCGCCACCGCTTTCATCTTCTTCGCGCCGTGCTGCGACCTGGCGGTTTTCTTCGTCGGCGAATCGCCCTTGAACTGGGCGACCTGGAACAATGAAGCCGAAGGATTGGGCTTGGCTCGCACCCAAGACAGAATCGACTGCCGGGTGAGCGCCGCCAACGACGGGTCGATGCCTTCCTCGCTCATCCGCCGTAGCATGTCGCGCCAGCGCGACAAGCGGGTACGGGGGTTGGAAGAGGATTTGCGTTCGCCCTCCATCCACAATCCGTCGTGATTGAAGCTGAACACCGGCAACAGGTCGGGGCGCTTGCGGGCGGGCAGGATGTCGCTTACCAGAATGTCGAGAATCAACGGTTCGGAGGTCGGCTTCTCGTAGTAGCTCAACACCATGTGCGCTTGCGTGCGCGTGCTGTCGGAACCGCCGAGCTGCGCGCGAGCATAGACCAGCCGCAGCTTGTTGAGGGGCACGTTGAGCAGGCGCAGGGTGATGTACTTGGCGATGGCGAAATCCTCGCAGTCGCCGGCCTGCTTGCCGAACAGTTCCAGCGGCGTCGCCCAGTAATCCACCTGCCCCCACACTATCAGGTCGCTTTCATAGAAGGCGTGCCGGTTGACGAAAGTGTTGGCTTTTTCCAGTTTGTCGCGCTCGGACAGGGGTTTGGCCTGATCGATCAGCGTGCGCCAAGCCTTGACTGTGGCCACCGCGATTTCGCCGTAGCGTTCTTCGGCCAGTTGCTCCATGCGGTCGAAATCGGTCGCCGCGTTCGCCCACCCCGCGATGCCGATGCACAGGACGGCAAAGAGCCGCCTCAGCCACACTTTCCGCGCGGAAAGTGAAGCGAGTGGGTGACTGGCGCCTGTGCCGCGCGCCGGAGGGGATGCTGTAAAGGCCATCGCGTGGGTGAAGAATGGCTGGCGCCCTCATGTTGTCTCGCCCGAAACGTAAGCGAGTGTGTCCTGTGTCACTCGACGCCTAAAAAAGTGTTGCTGTTTCCCAACGTCCTAACGCTCGCATACACTTGCCTTTCAAGGGGTGCGAAGTGTTGCGTTTACACTTCAAATGGCATTTTTGCCACGACAGTCGGAGTTTTGGGCAAACAACTCTTTTCTGCTATTATTGCATATACAGGCAGTCCCGAAAACGTTGCAGAGTGTCGTTGTCAGTCTGCGACATCTGTCACGATTTTATGTGGCCTTCCGTATACACAACGTGGCTTTCGAGTAATTCCGTCTTGACAACTATGCCGCGTGGGCGGATAAACTGAGGTTAAGCCGTGTCTAAGGCTTTACACTAATTTTTGTTAGGAAAGATTGCTGGCAAGCTACGTACCGGAAAAATCCTATACTATAGGTCAGCAATGAAGTCGGAACGTGTGATATACGGCGCACGGCAAGGCTTTCAACTCTTGGAGATAGCATCATGAGCAGAATGAAGACGCTGGTTTGTCTTGCGGTGGCATCGACCCTGCAAGTCTTGCCCGGAACTTCAGTTGCGCAAGACTCATCCGCTCTGCTGGACGCCGTGCGCAAGGCAGTGGTCACGAGCCCCGAAGTTCAGGCCAGTTTTTACGAATATCAGGCTGCCACGGCAGCGCAGGACGTTGCGAAAGGCGGCTATCTTCCGTCGCTCGACCTGAGCGCCGCTGTTGGGCGCCATTGGTCGAAACACCACAAACAATCGGACGGCAACGACAAGGACAAATGGAACTATAAGGGCGCCGCGCTGGATCTCACCCAGATGATTTACGACGGTTTCGCTACCCGCAGCGAAGTCAGGCAAATGGGCTACGAACGGCTGGTGAGCTACTACAAGCTGCTCGGCGCCTCGGAAAAAGCTGGCGCCGAAGCCGTGCGCGCCTATGCCGACGTCGAAAAGAGCCGCGAATTGGTCGAACATGCCAAGGCGAACTACGCCACGCACAAGCAAATCTACGATCAGATCAATAACCGCACCACCGCCGGCGTCGGTCGCAAGGTCGACCTCGATCAGGCTGCTGGCCGTCTGGCGTTGGCCGAATCCAATCTGTTGCAGGAAGTCACCAACCTGCACGACGTGTCCACGCGTTACCAACGGGTGGTCGGCGAATTGCCGCCCGACACCCTGCAACCGGTCAACGACACCTTCGCGGGCGTGCAATTGCCGCCTAACGTCGTCGCCGCGTTGCGTGAAGCGTATGTGAGCAACCCCGACTTCAATGCCGCCATCGAAACCGTGCGCGCTGCCGAAGCCGGTCGCGACTATGCGCGTTCCGGCTACCATCCGAAGCTGAATTTCCACGCTCAAGCGGGGATCAACCCGAGTATCGGCGGAACCGGCGGCGGTGGCGCTTATGAGAGTACTTGGGAAGGCGACAACCGTTGGGCAAACACGCGTGAAGCCTTGGTCGAACTGCAGTTGAAGTGGAATCTGTACCGCGGCGGCGCTGACAAGGCGCGTGTGCGCTTTGCCGGCGAGAAAGTCAGTGCGGCGCAGAATACCCGCGAACAGGCATGTCGCGACTTGCGCCAGAATCTGAGCATCGCGTTCCAAAAGACCAGATCTTTGAACGAGAAACTGGCTTACCTCGACAAGCACCAATCGTCGACGGCGCTGGCGCGTGAAGCCTATCGTCGTCAGTTCGACATCGGCCAACGCACCCTGCTCGACGTGCTCGATAGCGAAAACGAGTACTTCACTTCCCGCCGCGACTACACGACCGCGCGCTACGATCTGGTCTATGAAAAGGCCAATACGCTGGCGCAAACCGGACAACTTCTGCAGGTTTTGGGCGTGCAACGCGACGATCTGCCGACGGCGCAGGATGCCGGTCAGGATCGCAGCACGGTCGACCCGGCCGATATGTGCCCGGCCGACGCGCCGGCCACGGTCGACGTCAACAAGGGCGCGCTGACGACGGGTGCTTCGTATCGCTGACGCAACCCCGCGTTTGACGCGGCTTTGAACGAAAATGGCGCAACGAAAAAAGTTGCGCCATTTTTTTGTCCGTCCGATCCTTCTTCGCCATGAGCGAGTTCGTCCCGACCAGCGAACCTGAACCCGCTGCCCATCCGGCGGCGGGGGTAGAGGTCGCGCCGCAGCGGGTGGTGAAAGTCCGCCGCGACTACAACACCTGGGTCGCCAATGAAACGCTGGAAGATTACGCGCTGCGCTTTACGCCACGCAGCTTTCGCAAACTCTCGGAATTTCGCGTCGTCAACACCGCTTTCGGCGGCGCGGCGTCCTTTCTCGTGCTCGAAGCGGTCGGGGCGACGATGCTGGTCGGGTACGGCTTCGTCAACAGCCTGTGGGCGATTCTCGCCATCGGGCTGGTCATCTTCCTCGCCGGCTTGCCCATCAGCCTTTACGCGGCGCGCTACGGCGTGGACATGGATTTGCTCACGCGCGGCTCCGGCTTCGGCTACCTCGGTTCGACGCTGACTTCGCTGGTCTACGCCACCTTCACTTTCATCTTCTTCGCCCTCGAAGCGGCCATCATGGCCTACGCGCTGGAGATGGCGCTCGGCATCCCGCCCGCGTGGGGCTACCTGATTTGCGCGCTGGTGGTGATTCCGCTCGTCACCCACGGCATCACCGCCATCAGCCGCCTGCAAACGTGGACGCAGCCGTTGTGGCTGTTCCTGCTGGCGCTGCCGTTCTTCTTCGTGCTCTCGCGCGACCCCGCCGCGCTCGCCGGGTTGTGGACGTATGCCGGCGCCGAAGGGCACGGCGGCGCTTTCGATTGGCGGCTGTTCGCGGGCGCGGTAACCGTCGGCATCGCCCTCATCACCCAGATGGGCGAGCAGGCCGATTACCTGCGCTTCATGCCGCCGCGCACGGAAAAGAACCGCCGCCGTTGGCTGCTCGGCGTCGTGCTCGGCGGGCCCGGTTGGGTGTTCGTCGGCATGTTGAAGATGATAGGCGGCGCGCTGCTCGCGTGGCTGCTGCTGGAAGCCGGCCAGCCGGCAGAGCGGGCCGTCGACCCGGCGCGCATGTATCTGCTCGGCTTCTCCGGCGGCATCGGCGACGGCACGCTGGCGGTGGCGGCGACGGCGGTGTTCGTCATCGTCTCGCAAATCAAAATCAACGTCACCAACGCCTACGCCGGCTCGCTGGCGTGGTCGAACTTTTTCTCCCGCCTCACCCACAGCCATCCGGGGCGGGTGGTGTGGATGGTGTTCAACACCCTGATTGCCCTGCTGCTGATGGAGATGGACGTGTTCCGCGTTCTGGGGCAGGTGTTGGGGCTGTACTCGAACATCGCCATCTCGTGGATGATGGCCGTGGTGGCGGATTTGGTCGTCAACAAGCCGCTCGGCCTGTCGCCGCCGGGCATCGAGTTCCGGCGCGGCTACCTCTACGACATCAATCCGGTGGGCGTGGCGGCGATGGTGATTGCCTCCATTTTGTCGGTTGCGACCTACGTCGGTCTGTTCGGAGAAGGCGTGCAGCCGTTCGCGCCGCTGGTGGCGCTGGTTGCGGCGATGACGGCGACGCCGCTGATTGCGTGGGCGACGCGCGGACGCTATTACCTCGCGCGCCCGGCGGAGGCGCGCGCCAGCGACGAGCCGCATCAGTGCTGCATCTGCGGGCAGACTTTCGAGCCGGAGGACATCTGCCACTGCCCGGCCTATCAGGACACGGTTTGTTCGCTGTGCTGTTCGCTCGACGCGCGCTGCGACGACCTCTGCAAGCCGCACGCGCGGCTGGCGGCGCAGGGCGCGGCGCTGATGGAGCGTTGGCTGCCGCCGAAAGCGCGCGCCTATCTCGGCGCCGGTCTGGGGCAATACCTGCTGTTCATGCTGGCGGTGGCCGCCGTGTTGGCGCTGGTTCTGGGCACTCTCTACTATCAGGAAGTGTTCGGCAACGCCGCCGCCTTCGCCGGCACGCTCACCGCCGAGCGCATCGGCGCGGTGCTGGGGCGCGTGTTCATCGCCTTCCTGCTGCTCTCCGGCATCGGCGCGTGGTGGATGGTGCTCACCCACAAGAGCCGGCAGGTGGCGCAGGAGGAATCGAACCGCCAGACCCATCTGCTGATGCAGGAAATCGAGTCGCACCGCCGCACCGACCAGCAGTTGCAGAACGCCCGCCGCGTCGCGGAACAGGCCAATCAGGCCAAGAGCCGCTACGTCACCTCGATTAGCCACGAGTTGCGCACGCCACTCAACAGCATTCTCGGCTACGCGCAAATCCTCGCCGACGACGAGTCGATTCCGCCGCATCGCCGCGACGCGGTGGGCGTCATCAAGAAAAGCGGCGAGCACCTGCTCTCGCTCATCGAGGACACGCTGGACATCGCGCGCATCGAAAACGGCAAATTCACCCTCGACATCCGCCCGCTCGCCTTCCCCGCCTTCGTGCACCAGTTGATTGGCATGTTCGAGCAGCAGGCGCGCGCCAAGGGGCTGAACTTCCGCTTCGAGGTGGACGGCGCGCTGCCCGCCGTGGTGCGCGCCGACGAACGACGCCTGCGCCAGATTCTCATCAACATCATCGGCAACGCGGTCAAATACACGCCGAGCGGCGAAATCCGCGTCCATCTCACCTATCGGCGCGAGATGGCGCTGTTCGAGGTCGCCGACAGCGGCCCCGGCATTTCCGCCGAGGACGTCGCCCTCATCTTCGAGCCGTTCGCGCGCGGCAGCGCCCGCGCCGGCACCAGCGGCACCGGGCTTGGGCTGACCATCAGCCGCATGCTCACCGATTTGATGGGCGGCGAACTCACCGTCGACAGCCGCCCCGGCGTCGGCAGCGTTTTTCGCGTTCGCCTGTTCCTGCCGCAGTTGCACGGCGAACAGGCCGAAAGCGTGCTGGCGCGCGTGCGCCGCATCGGCTATCGCGGCGTGCGCCGCCGCATCCTCACCGTCGACAACGAGCGCGTCGACCGCGAACTGCTGGTCAATCTGCTGCAACCCTTGGGCTTCGAGGTCGGCGAAGCCGCCTCCGGCGAGGAATGTCTGGCGATGGTCGACAGCTTCCTGCCCCACCTGATTTTCATGGATTTGGCCATGCCCGGCATCGACGGTTGGGAAACCATCCGCCGCCTGCGCGCCGCAGGGCATGGCGGCGTGCCGCTGGCGGTGATTTCCGCCAACGCTTTCGACAAGGCGCTCGACCACGACGTCGACCTGCCCGCCGAGGATTTCATCGCCAAACCAATACGCTTCGGCGACCTGCTCGACTGGATAGGCCGTCGCCTGCAACTGGAGTGGGTGTGGACGGCGCTGCCCCCCGCCGAAACGCCGCCGCCCGCGCCGTCGCTCGCCGCCGAGGACGCCGCGCCCGAACTGACGCTGCCGCCCCCCGAAGCCCTGCGCGCGCTCGAAGAAGTCATCGACCTCGGCTTCGTGCGCGGCATCCATGCCCGTCTCGACGAAATCGAGGCGCTGAATCCGTGTTATGGTGAATTCGTCCGCGTCGAGCGCAATCTCGCGCGCCAATTCCAGTTCGACGCCATGCGCGCGCTGCTGCGTCGCTCGCCGCCCGCCTCGCCATCATGACCGCTCTCGCCACCGCCGACCCTTCTTCGCCGGGCATCGTCCTCATCGTCGACGACGTGCCGGAAAACCTCGCCCTCCTGCACGACGCGCTCGACGAAGCCGGCTATCTCGTGCTGGTGGCCACCGACGGCGAAAGCGCCCTCGTGCGCGCCCGCCAGAGCCTACCCGACGTGGTGCTGCTCGACGCGGTGATGCCGGGTATGGACGGGTTCGAGGTCGCGCGCCGCCTGAAGGCCGATTTCGCCACCCGCGCCATCCCGCTCATCTTCATGACCGGACTCTCCGACACCGAGCACGTCGTCGCCGCTTTCGCCGCCGGCGGCGCCGATTACGTCACCAAGCCCATCAAGCCCGCCGAAGTCATCGCCCGTATCGCCGCCCACGTCCAGAACGCCCGCCAGATGCGGCAAGCGCGCAGCGCCCTCGACGCCTTCGGCCAGGCGACGGTGGCCATCGACCCGCGCGACGCTCGCTTGGTCTGGCACACCCCGCTGGCGCGCCAGTTGATTCGCTCGTGGTTCGCCCCGCCCGCCGCCGCCGGCAACGCCGGCGCTTTCGAGGAAGCGCCGCCGCAACTCTTGGCGTGGCTGCAAGCGGCGCGTCAGGCGCGACAGGAAGGCCGCGACGCGCCGCAACTCGTCGCCACCGACGGCTCGCGCCGCCTGCTCGCCTCCTTCCACGACCAAGGCAGCGACGAAGCCTGGCTGGTAGTGCTGCGCGAAGAAAACGACGCCCGCGC
>JAISSY010000007.1 GCA_031272995.1 Azoarcus sp. | reverse complement strand
GCCGTCGGATCGCAATGCAGATAAAGGCTTCCGGTCGGCTTCAATACGCGGTGCAATTCGAGCAGGCGGTTGCACATCATGGTGAGGTAGGCCATCATGTCGTTTTCGCCCAGGTATTTGCGCAGCGCCGCCATCATTTCGGCGACGTCGGTGTGGCCCGATTTCAGAATCTCACGGAATTCGTCCTGCGCCTGTTCGCCCCAATGCCAGGTGTCCTCGAAGGCGGTGATCTGCGCGTCGGATTCCTGCCCCTTGGGCGTCTTGAACAGCAGGTTGTAGTCGCGCTTGGAGTTGAACGGCGGGTCGAGGTAGATGAGGTCGACGGATTCGTCCGCGATGTGCTCGCGCAAGATGTGGAGATTGTCGCCGAAATACAGGCATTTGCCGCTCGAAGTCATGATCGCTCCCGTTGGATGGCCCGCATATCATAGCGGTGTTTTGCCCCCGCCGGAATCCGGAAACGAACCTCTTTCGACACGGGGACTCCAGAAACGAACCTCCTTCAACACGGAGACCACGGAGACACGGAGATCACGGAGAAAACCCTTTTAGCCACAACGGGCACGACGGGCACAACGAAAGCCTGCTTTTTAACCACGGAGAACACGGAGAGCACGGAGAAAAGACGAGAGATTTGGAGCGTTCCGCCGGGCGATGCCAAAACCCGCGCCCGGCGAAGGGCAAAACCATTCACCACAGAGACACAGAGAAAGTCAAAAACAAATCCTTGTTTTTCTTTGTGCTTCTGTGGTTAATGGTTCAAGCTTTTGCTTCTCTCCGTGCCCTCCGTGCTCTCCGTGGTTAAAAAGCAGGTTTTCGTTGTGTCCGTTGTGTCCGTTGTGGCTGACTCGTTCGCTTTTACACCTCCAGCGGATCGACCTCGAGATGCCAGCGCAGGCGGGACGGGGTTTTTATTGTTTCGATGGCGGCGATCCAGTCGGTGAGGAAGGTTTGCAGCGCCGGGCGTGAGGGGGATTCGGCGAGGAGTTGGGCGCGTTCGAGGTTGGCGACGCGCGAGAGGCGCATCGGCACGGGGTCGTAGAGCGTCACGGCGGCCGGCGCGGCGGCGGGGGGCGCGGCGCGGGCGGCGGCGAGGAAATCGAGCGCGTCGGCCATTTTCGGCGCTTCGGCGCGCAGCATCGCCTGGTGCGCGTAGGGCGGAAAGCCCGCCCGGCGGCGCTCGTCGAGCTGCGCGGCGGCGAAGGCGGGGTAGTCGTGGCGCACCAGCGCGGCGTAGAGCGGGTGTTCGGGGAACTGCGTCTGGATCAGCACTTCGCCGGGCTGTTCGGCGCGCCCGGCGCGCCCGGCGACCTGCATCAGCTGGGCGAACAGGCGTTCGGGCGCGCGGCCGTCGGCGGCAAAGAGCGCGGCGTCGGCGCCGAGCACGCCGACGAGCGTGAGCCGCGGGAAGTCGTGCCCCTTGGCGAGCATCTGCGTGCCGACGAGGATGTCGGCCTCGCCGCCGTGGATGCGCGCGAGCAGCGTTTCCCACTGGCGGCGGCTTTTCGCCGAATCGCGGTCGGCGCGCAGCAGGCGCGCGGCGGGGAAGATTTCGGCGAGCGCGGCTTCGAGCCGCTGCGTGCCGCGCCCGAAGGGGAGCAGATCCTGATTGCCGCAGTCCGGGCACGCGCGCGGCGGGCGGGTTTCAAAGCCGCAGTGGTGGCAGCGCAGCCGCCCGTCGGCCAAGTGCAGCACGAGGTTGGCGGCGCAGCGGTGGCAGCGCGAGACCCAGCCGCAGTGCGCGCACGCGAGCACGGGCGCCCAGCCGCGCCGGTTGAGGAAGACGAGGCTTTGTTCGCCGCGCTGCAGGCGTTCGTCGAGCGCGGCGACCAGCGCCGGACTGAAGCCGTCCTGCAAGCGGCAGCGTCGCGTGTCGACGGTGGTCACTTTGGGCAGCGCGGCGGCGCGGGCGCGGGCGGGCAGCGTCAGCAGGCGGTAACGGCCCTGCTGCGCGTGACGCCAGCTTTCCAGCGACGGCGTGGCCGAGCCGAGAACCACAGGAACGTCGCGCTGGCGGGCGCGCCACACCGCGAGGTCGCGCGCCGAATAGCGGATGCCCTCCTGCTGCTTGTAGGAGGCGTCGTGCTCCTCGTCGACGAGGATGAGTCCGAGGCGCGGTAGCGGCGTGAACACCGCCAACCGGGTGCCGAGCACGATGTCTGCGTCGCCTGCCAGCGCCTGCACGAAGCCGCGCGCCCGCGCGCCGGGGGCGAGCGCCGAGTGCAGGCTGACGATGCGCGCGGCGGGAAAGCGTTCATGCACGCGCGCTTCCAGTTGCGGCGTGAGGGCGATTTCCGGCACCAGCATCAGCACCTGCCCGCCGGCGGCGAGGGTGTCGGCGGCCAGCCGCAGATAAACCTCGGTTTTGCCGCTGCCGGTGACGCCGGCGAGCAACCACGGCGCGAAACCGCTGGCGGCGCGACAGGCGGCGAGCGCCTCGGCTTGCGCGGCGGTCAAGGTCGGCGGCGCGGCGGCTTCAGAAGGGGCGTCGTCCGCCGTTTTCTTCTTGCGCCGCTTGGCCGGCGCTTTGGCGCGGCGCAGGCCGGGCGGCAGCGCCAGCGCGACGACTTCGCCCACGGGAGCGTGGTAATAGCGCGCGGTGAAATCGACCAGTTCCATCCAGTCGGGCGGCAAGGCGGGCACGTCGCGCTGGATGTGGGCGACCGCCTTCAACTGCGACGCGTCGACGGCGGCGCTCGCCGGCAGCGCCACGATGAGTCCGCTTTTTTCGCCGCGCCCGAACGGAACCCGCACGCAACGCCCGACGTCGCCGGCCTCGGCGTCGTCGGCCAGATAGTCGAACAGTTGTGGCAAAGGAACGGGAAGCGCGACGCGAACGACGGTCATGGCGACGGGTTCAGACGACCAGCGGGCGGGCGGCGAGCCTCAAGGGTTTAGCTGGCGAACTTAAGGCCGATTCGCGGAAAAAACCGCTAAGTGATTGCCGCAACAGGACGACTTTTGTTTGCCCACAGAAGCTGTGGATAACTTTGTGGGCAAACCCGGTACAAAAGCCGGCAAACGCCGCCGTTGTGACAAAAGTCACTTTTTGCCCTTTCTTGAGGCATATAAATAAGCTTATCAAATCAACGACTTGTAATAATTTTTGTATTGGCGCCGATTTGGCGCGCGGGCGCGTGACTGGATGCCGTTCGTGTGTATAAGTCATGACGAGACCCGGCCGGGGATGGCGAAAAACCGTCCTTCCAAAAGGGGCTTTACGCATCGCGGTCATACGCGTGCACGGCCTCGACCAGCGCGGCGACGTTTTCGGGCGGGGTGAATTGCGAGATGCCGTGACCGAGGTTGAAGACGTGCCCCGGATGCGGCCCGAAAGCGTCGAGCACGCGGCGCGCCTCGGCGACGACCGCCTCCGGACTGGCGCACAGCACCGCCGGGTCGAGGTTGCCTTGCAGCGCGACGCGCTCGCCCACCAGCGCGCGGGCGCGACCGATGTCCATCGTCCAGTCGAGCCCGACGGCATCGAATCCTGCATCGGCGATGGCTTCCAGCCACAGGCCGCCGCCCTTGGTAAACACGATGCTCGGCACGCGGCGACCGTCACGCTCGCGCGTCAGTCCGGCGGCGATGCGCGCCAGATACGCGAGCGAGAACTCGCGGTAAGCCGCCTCCGACAGCGTGCCGCCCCACGAATCGAACACCATGACGGCCTGCGCGCCGGCTTCGATTTGCGCGTTCAGATAGGCGACTACCGCCTGCGTGGTGACGTCGAGGATGTGGTGCATGAGGTCGGGACGCGTGTAGGCGAGCGCTTTCACCTTGCGGTAGTCGTCAGAGGAACCGCCTTCGACCATATAGCAGGCGAGCGTCCACGGACTGCCGGAAAAACCGATGAGCGGCACGCTGCCGTCAAGGGCGCGACGGATTTCCGCCACCGCATCCATGACGTAGCGCAGCTCGACGGTGGGGTCGGGCGCGGCGAGGTTGCGAATCTCCCACTCCTCGCGCAGCGGGCGCTCGAACTTCGGCCCCTCGCCTTCGGCGAAGTACAGGCCCAGACCCATGGCGTCGGGCACGGTGAGGATGTCGGAAAACAGAATCGCCGCGTCGAGCGCGAAGCGCGTCAGCGGTTGCAGGGTGACTTCGCAGGCGAGCGCCGGGCTTTTGCACAGGGCGAGGAAGCTGCCGGCGCGTTTGCGGGTTTCGCGGTATTCGGGCAGATAGCGCCCGGCCTGCCGCATCAGCCACACGGGCGTGTAGGGCGTCGGTTGGCGCAACAGGGCGCGCAGGAAAGTGTCGTTGTCGAGTCGGCTCACGTCGGCTTCCGGTCAAATATATATAGGGCGAAGCGGCATTATCGCCTGTCTTCAGCGTCGCCAGAACGCGGGCGTGAACACGACCAGCAGAGTGAAGATTTCCAGCCGCCCGAGAATCATGGTGAAGGCGAGCACGGCGGTGGGGAAGTCGCCCAAACCCTGATAGTTGGAACCGGGGCCGACCGCGGCCAACCCCGGCCCGGTGTTGTTGAGGCAGGCGACCACGGCCGAGAACGCGGTGACGAGGTCGATGTCGCACGCCGCCAGCACCAGCGTCAGGGTGACGATGCTCACCATGTACATGAAGCTGAAACCGAGCACGGCGTGCAACATGCTCTCGCCCACCGGCTGGCCGGAGAGCCGCACCGGGCGCACCGCGTTCGGGTGCAGGGCGCGGAGGAATTCGCGCAGCGCCTGCTTGTAGAGAATGATGGCGCGCATCATCTTGATGCCGCCGCCCGCCGAACCGGAGCAGGCGACGAAACTGCCGAGAAACAGCAGCCAAATCTGGGGAAACATCGGCCATTGGCTGGTATCGAACGCCACCAGCCCGAGCGAAGTCGACAACGACACCACCTGAAAACTGACGTGTCGCAGGGTGGAGAAGAATTCGGCGCTCGCGTCGGTTTGCATCAGATAGATGAGCAGCAACGTGACGCTCAAGACCAGCACGGTGAAGAAGAAGGGAATTTCCGGGTCGCGCAGGTAGGGCGACAACGAACGCCGCGACAACGCCAGATAGTGGGTGGCGAAGTTGAGCGCCGAGGCGAGCGCGAAAATCATGGCGACGAATTCGACCAGCGCGCTGTCGTACCACGCCAGCGAGGCGTCGTGGTTCGAGAAGCCGCCCAGACCGGTAATCGAAAAGGCCATGGTGAGCGCGTCCCAACCGCCGAGTCCGGACAGCAGCAGCGCGAAGCAGCAGCCCAGCGTCAGCAAGATGTAGGTCGTCCACAAGCCTTTGGCGGTTTCGGCGATGCGCGGCGTCAGGCTGCTTTCCTTCATCGGCGTCGGCACTTCGGCGCGGAAAAGCTGACGGCCGCCGATGCCGAGCAGCGGCAGAATCGCCACCACCAGCACGATGACGCCCATGCCGCCGATCCAGTGCAGGAAGGTGCGCCACAGGTTGATCGACACCGGCAGATCGTCGATGCCGGTGAGCAGCGTCGCGCCGGTGGCGGTGAGTCCGGAAGTGGCCTCGAAATAGGCGTCGACGAAAGTGAGCTTGGGCAGATAACCCATCAGCGGCAGCGCGCCGAACACCGGCAGCAGCACCCAAGTGAAGGCGACGAGGAAAAAGCCGTCGTGGATGCGCAGCGCCCGGCGCTGGCGGTAAGTCAGCACGAACAACGCCACGCCGGTGAAGAAGGTGACGACGAAACCGAGGTCGTAGGCGCGCGCGGCGCCGTCGTCGAGAAATTCCGAGACCGCGAGCGGAAACAGCATCAGCAATCCGAAGATGGCGATGGTCAGTCCGAGTCCGTTGAGCGGCGCCGCGTAGGCGCGAAACAGGGCGCGTGCCATCAGAGGAAGGCGAACCCGACTTGGAACAGCTTTTCGACCTTCTTCACCATGTTCTTGTGCGGACAGAACACGATGATGTGGTCTTCGTTTTCGATCACGGTGTCGCGGTGCGGGATGAGCACGCGCGGCATCTCGTCCGGCAGCGACGAGTAACGCACGATGGCGTTGATGGTGGCGCCCTCCGGCAGGGCGATGTCGCCGACGGCGCGTCCGACCACCTTGGAGGTGCCGCTGGCGCCGTGGGCGATGATTTCCAGCGCCTCGGCGGAACCGCGCCGCAGGCTGTGGACGTTGACCACGTCGCCACGGCGCACGTGCGCGAGCAGCACGCCAATGGAGGCTTGCGCGGGCGAAATCACGATGTCGATGGGGCCGCCTTCGACCAACCCGACGTAGCTCTTGCGATTGACCAGCGCCAGCGTATGGCGCGCTCCCATGCGCTTGGCGAGCGAAGCCGACATGATGTTGTCTTCCTCGTCGTTGGTGAGCGCGACGAACAGATCGGTTTCGTCGATGCCTTCGTTTTCGAGCAGCTTCTCGTCGGTGCTGTTACCGAGCAGCACCAGCGCGTCGCGCAGGCTGCCGGCGAGCTTTTCGGCGCGATGCGGATCGACTTCGAGAATCTTGACGTTGAAATCCTCGTCGAGCGAGGCTGCCAAGCGCAACCCGATGTTGCCGCCGCCGGCGATCATGATGCGGCGCATCGGCGGCGCGACGCCGCGCAGGCCTTGCATGACGGCGCGGATGTGCGAAGTCGCGGCGAGGCAGAACACTTCGTCGCCGGGGGCGATCACCGTGTCGCCGCTCGGCAGCAGCGGGTTGCCGTGGCGGTAAATCGCCGCGATGTGCGCGTCGACGTCGGGCAACTGTTCGCGCAGGCTGGCGAGCGGCTGACCGACGAGAGGGTTGCCGTCGCGCGCCACGACGCTGGTGAGATTGACCAGCCCGTCGGCGAAATCGAGCACCTGCAAGGCTTCGGGGAAGTCGATCAGACGGCGGATGTAGTCGGTGACGATCTGCTCCGGGCAGATGGAGAAATCGACCGCGAAGTTGTTGTTGTCGAGCAGTTCGGGGTGGTCGACGTAATCGGTCGACCTCAGCCGCGCGATGCGCGTCGGCAGGTTGAACAGGCTGCGCGCGATTTTGCACGCGCACAGATTGGTCTGGTCGGACTGGGTGACGGCGATCAGCAGGTCGGCGTTGTCGGCGCCGGCTTCGCGCAACACCGAAGGCGAAGCGGCGTTGCCGCAAACGGTGCGAATCTCGAAGCGGTCGCGCAACTCGGAGAGGCTGGCCGGATCGGTGTCGATGAGGGTGATGTCGTTGGCTTCGGAAACCAGACCCTCCGCGACCGAGGCGCCGACCTGACCGGCGCCCAGGATGATGATTTTCATCGGACATCCAAAAACACGAGGAAGGCGATTCTAGCGCTTGATTGCGCGCGGTGAAACGATTGCCGCGTCGGAACGCGTCGTCAGCGCGGCAGGACGACGACGTAGAACAGCGGGTCGATTTGGCGGTAGGCGCGTTCGGAGAGTTCGCCGCTGCGCATGTTTTCCTTCACCCGCACCGCGTAGCGACATTGGTTGCCGCTGTGTTTGCCGACCGGCTTGATGCGGTCGTAGAAGGTTTTGTAGGCGAGCGACTTGACCAACAGGCGGTCGATGCCGTCGATGGCGCGCGCTTCCTGCTCGCGTGCTGGCGGCCACGCGGGCGTCACCGCCACGTCGCGCGGGCGCAACTCGATGGTGAGCAGGAATTGCGGGTCGCCGGCGCGATCGACCCAGCACGGCGTCGAATCGTTGCTGTGCTGCGGCCCGAGGCGGGTGGGTAGCGAAACGACCTGACCGCCGTCGGCCGGCGCCGGGGTTCTGTCGCGCGCGCGGGCGTTGCCCTGCGTCACGCTCAAACCGGGCGGCAAGCGCGCCATGCGGGTATCGACCAGCCATTGCGCCCAAGTGGCTTCCTGTCCGGGCGCAATCGTCAATCCGAGTTCCCTTTCGAGTCGCGCTTCGACTTGAGCGCGGAAATTGAGCGCCGCAGTGGCCTGCGCCGAGACTTCGTTGTCGCTCAACTCACGTTGCGTTACGCGCCCTGAGGCGAGGATTTGTTGTTCCAGTCGCGCCCGCAGTTCGAGGGCGGAAAGCAGTTCCTCCTCGGTGGCGCCGTTCAGGGAGGGGGATTTCCCTGCTTGCGCGATGATTTCCCGCACCTCGGTCAAGCCTTCCAGACGCGCGTTGAGCTCCTGCACGCGCGCCTTGAGCGCGGCGATCTCGGTTTCGACGGCGGCTTTATCGGTGAGTTTGGCGATGATTTCGTCGATTTGTTCGAGGTTCTTGCCGCTGCCGCGAAGTTGGTCGCTCAACTCCTGCCGGGCATTGGCGAGGGCTTCGCGCGCCAGCGGCAGGGAGTCTTCCTGTTGGCGTTGCGTCAGGCGTTCGAGGGCTTCCTTGCGCTGTTGATTGGCGTCGGAGAACATCCAGCCGAAAACGACCAGCAGGAAAAAAATGAAGATGATGGCGATTCCGGAAAGCGAAATCCGGAAAACGCTGTCGCTACCCCTGTACATCTGTCGTCCGCGTCTTCTTCAAGAGATTCGTCCGTTCGTGGTCACTTCTGTTGTTCGTCCATGTTGTCGGCGAACAGTTGGCGCAAGGCTCGCAGTTCCTGTCGGATGAGGTCGAGCTGTTTGAGCGACACCAGTTGCTGCTTCTGGCTGCTTTCCGCCTGTGCGGACAGCAACTGGGTTTGTGCCTGTATCGCGTTCGACACCTCCGTCTGATGTTTGCTGACGTGATCGATGATTTCCGCCAGCGCCGCGCCTCCCTGTTCGTCGGCGGCGACGCCGTTGCTCATGTGCTCGATGACCTGCGCCAGCGCTTCGCCCTGTTTCTTCACCGCCGTCAGCAATTTCTGGTTGCCTTCGGCCAGTTCGGCCTGCCGCTTGCGGCTGTCTTCGAGCGCTTCGTGCTGCGCCATCACCAACGCCGACACGTCGTTGTACTGTTTCAGACTGGCTTCATATTGCTGCCGACTGGTCTGAATATGCTGCGACAAAGTCGAGCTTTGATTCATGATTGTGTTGGAAATGTCGGCTTGCAGCTTGCGGCTGGTTTCGACCTGCTTGGCCAGCGCCTGACTCTGGGCGCGCATCGTCTCGGTGATTTCGGCGTAGCGGCTCTGGTTGCCCTCGGATTCTTTGGCCAGTTCGGCGTATTGCTTGCGGCTGGTTTCGATGTACTGCGCCAGCGATTGCCCTTGCGAGAGGATGGCGGCGGCGGTTTTTTCGTATTGTTGTTGGCTGGAGGCGATTTGCTGCGAGAGCGCCTGACTTTGCGCCAGCGCGGCGTTCGAAACTTCGCTTTGCTGCTGTTGCGTCGCCGCGATGGCCTTGCCCTGCGAGACGACGACCTCCGAGATGTTGGCGTATTGCTGGCGGGTGGATTCGATCTGCTGCGCCAGCGCCTTGCTCTGCGCGACGATGGCGGCCGTGGCTTCGGCGCTTTGCTGCTGACTGTACTGGACGTTCTGGATGACCGCTTCGGACTGCGCGATCATGGAATCGGTCAGTTCCGCCTGTTGCCGTCGGGCGTTTTCCACGTTGTCGGAAAGCGCCTTGCCGTGTGCGACCAGTTGGGCGGCGATTTCGCCATAACTGCTCTTGTTGGCTTCGACGTGCTCGGCGAGCGCCTTGCCCTGCGCCAGAATGGCGGCCAGCGTTTCGGAGTGCTGACGCTGCGAGGTGGCGACCTGTTCGGCGAGCACCCGACTTTGCGCCGCGACGGCGTTGGAGACTTCGGCGTATTGCTGGTGGCTGTCCTCGACGAATTTCGTCAGCGCCTGCGTCTGGGCGGAGAAGGCGATGGAAACGTCGGTCTGCTGCACGCGGCTGGTTTCGACGTTCTGGGTGAGCGACGCGGTTTGCGCCACCATGGCGGCGGAAACGTCGGCCAGTTGGCGCTGGTTGTTGTCGACGTGCTGGATGAGCGCCTCCGACTGCGCCACCACCGAGGCGGCCGCCTCGATCTGCTGGCGCTTGCAGCCGTCGATGTATTCCTTGAGGGTTTCGAACTGTTGCTGGCTTTGCTGGATTTGCCTTGCCAGCACTTGCCCCTGCGCGTTGATGGAGGCCGTCAGTTCGGCGTGTTGTTGCCCTTGCGTCTCTATCAGGGCGGCGATTCTGGCGTATTGCTGTTGCCCGCCGTCGACGAAACGTCCTAGCGCCTCGCTTTGCGCCACCACCGCCGCCGACGCCTGCAATTGCTTTTCCTGACTGGTTTCGACGTAACGGATCAACGCCTGCGTCTGCTCTTGACTGGCGTTGACGCGTTCGTTGAGCGCCTGCGTCTGGGCTTGCGTGGCGTTCGACATGTCGATTTGCCGCGCGACATGCTGCTCCAGCAGGTTGCCCTGCGCCGCGATGGCCGCGAGTGCGTCGTCCTGCCGTTTCTGACTGGCCTCGAGGTTCTGGTTGACCGAGACGTAGCGTTGGTCGTTGTCTTGCACGAGCTTGGCCAACGATTCGGCGGCGTTCGTGAGCGAGGCCATTTGCTCCACCTGCCGTTGCTGGCTGGATTCGATGAGAGTGGTGAGCGCCTTGCTCTGCGCCAGCGCCGCTTCGCTCTGCGCGTTCGCGGTTTCGGTCAGTTTGGCCTGCTGGTCGCGAGCGTTTTCGATTTGCGACGTCAGCACGCCGGCCTGCGAAATGAACGCGCCCGTGGTTTCGTTCATCTTCTCGGCCTGCAAGCGGGCGGTTTCGATGTGTCTGGTAAGCGCCTCGCCCTGCGCGTGGATCGCCGAGGCCATTTCCACCTGCTGCTTGTGAGTGCTTTCGACGTACTTGCCCATCTTTTCGCCGAGAGCCATCACCGTGTTCGCCATCTTGCCCAGGTCGTTTTTGGTGGAGGTCAATTCCTTCGCCACCACCGACAGCGCGCCGGCGTGCCCCTTGGAATTGGCGAGGATTTGCTCCTGCGCCTTGGCCAGTTCGATGACGTGGCCGAGCGCGCCGCCGATCTCCTCGGAACGCTTGCTCATTTCGACCAGCGCCGGCTGGAAGGTGGCCAGCGAGGTGGCGACGTTGCCTGCCAGTTCGACGATGCCGCGCGTCGTTTTGGTGATGCTGGAGCCGAATTCGCTCACCGGCCCCTTGAGCATTTTGACGAAGTAGTCGTCCGGGAAGACGACTTCGGACAATCGTCTGTCGATGCTGTCCGCGTAGCCGTCGACCGACACCGCCAGTTTTTTGCTGGCGGCGCCGATGTCGCCCATGATGTTGGAGAGGGCGTTGCGGTTCGCTTGCGCCAGTTCGGCTAGTTCGCCGGTATGGCGATCGACCAGTCGCTCGACCGAATTCTCCACGCTGTCGACGGCGGCGCGCGCCGCCTGTTCGACACGGGCGTCGAACTCCTGCATTTTTTCCAGCGTGTCGTCCAGCTGATGGTAGAGCTTGCGCGCCGCGCTGATGGCGCTTTCTTCGGCGTCGTCGAGCGCCTCGACCAGATTGGGTTTGAAGCCGACGAAATAAAGACGCGCAGCCACCCCCACCGCGACGCAGGCCAGCGCGCCGCCCAGTCTTTGCGCGATGATCGGCGCCTTGAGCGCGATGTCCTGCATGTCGGTCAGGCAAGCGACGCCGACGACGAGCATGGCGATGAAACCGAGGTAGTAGCAGGAGTCGCCAAAGTTCTCGTCCGAGACTTCGCGCCCGCGGATGGCAATCGCCACGCCCAGATACGCAACCACCACCAATACGGGAAGCCAGTAGCCCCACGGATCGGGGAAAATTTTGCTGCCGATGAGCACGGCAAGCACACTGAACAGGGCGGCGGCGACAAAAAGCAGGTTGATTTTCTTCATGATCTGACTATTCAAAAAAAACGACTTCAAAGGCGCACAACGATAGCCGAAAAACGCTTTCCCCGGTATCCGTAGGTGCAGTCATCGCCCGGGAGAATTGTGGCGAGTTTAGCGATATTTGTATTGACGCGCTTCACTTTACGGTTTGCGCCCACCATAGCGACATCGGCACGGCGAACAGCGACGCGCCGAACGGCACCACGCCGGCAGACGATGGAGCAGAAACAGTGTTTCCAGCAAGGCGAAATAACGCTTGAGCGTGGTTTGCGGGATGCCGGCGCTGCGCGACAGTTCGGCGAAATTCAGCAAGCCGCCGCTGCGGTGGGCGAGCAGTTGCACGAGATTGGGCATCTCGGTGAGTTGTTCGACGTTGGCGAG
>JAISSY010000028.1 GCA_031272995.1 Azoarcus sp. | reverse complement strand
CGTCGCTTCGCGCTCGCGCTTGCAATGCGGGCACAGCATCCGCACCAGCCGTTGCGCGAGGATGCCGCGCAGCGTCGCGCCGAGCATGAAGCGTTCGCAGCCGATGTCCGACAGCCTCGTGACCGCCCCCGGCGCGCTGTTGGTGTGCAGCGTCGACAACACCATATGCCCGGTGGTCGCCGCTTTCAGCGCCACGTCGGCGGTGTCGAGGTCGCGGATTTCGCCGACCAGAATCACGTCGGGGTCGTGGCGCAGGAACGAACGCAACGCGGCGGCGAAACCAATCTTGCTGTTGACCTGCACCTGCGAGACGCCCGGGATCACCTGCTCGATGGGGTCTTCGGCGGTGAGGATGTTGAGCGCATCGGCGTCGAGTTCGCGCAGCGCGCAATAGAGCGTCGTGCTCTTGCCGCTGCCCGTCGGCCCGGTGACGAGCACAATGCCATGCGGATGCGCCAGCGCCTCGCGCAGCCGCGCCGTCATCGCCGCCGACAGGCCGAGCGCGTCGAGCTTTTGCCGTCCGGGGTCGCTTTTCATCACCCGCAGCGTCAGCCGCTCGCCGAACTTCACCGGCGCGGAGGCGACGCGCATCTCGATGGCCTCGCCCTCGCCGGTCGGATATATCAGCCCGCCGTCCTGCGGCGCGCGCGCTTCGGCGATGTCCATGCCGGAAAGCACCTTGACGCGCGAAATCAGCGCGTCGCCCAAATCCTTCGCCAGCGGCGCGCCCATCGTCTGCAAACGCCCGTCCACCCGCAGCCGCACGCGCGCGCCGTTTTGAATCGACTCGATGTGAATGTCGGAAGCGCGACGCAAGAACGCTTCGCGCACGACGCGCTCGAACAGCTTCACCGGGTCGTCGACTTCGCCCGTCGCCGCCGCCTCCTTGCCGCGCAGGCGTAGCAGCAGCGTCGACAACCCCTCCGGCTCCGCCAGCGCCAAGGGCAGCGCGCCGAGCGCCCGGCGCGCCGCTTCAATGCCGAGCGCATCGTCCGGGTTCGCCGTCGCCAGATGCGCCGTGCCGCCCGCGTCGCGCAACACCGCCATCGGATGGCGCTTCAACAGCGTCGCCGGCAGCTTGGCGAGCAGCACTTCGTCGGGCGTCCACTTCGACAACTGCGCGTAAGGCAGGCCGCGAATCTCCGCCAGCGCCAGATAGAACGCGGTCTGCGGCAACGAGCAATCGTTGGCGAGCGCCTCCATCAAACTCACCCGCCGCGTGCGCGCCACCGGACGCAGACGCGCCAGCGTGTCGTTGTCGAACAGGCCGGCTTGCAGGCCGGCTTGAATGAGGGTGGTTTCGTTGAGGTCGCTCATTCGCGGCCTCCGTGCTTCATCAGCCAGTCGAAGCCGTCGGGATTCCTGACCAGCGGTTTGGCCACATCGACCGACACCACCTTGTCGCGCGCCAGTTGGGCGAGGGATTGGTCGTAGGTCTGCATTCCGAGGCTGGCGCCGGATTCCATCGCCGAATACACCTGCGAGGTTCTGCCGGAGGCAATCAGGTTCATCACCGCCGGAGTGCCGCGCAGGATTTCGACGGCGGGGACGCGGCCCGGACGGTCGGCGCGCGGCAGCAGTTGCTGCGCCACCACCGCTTTCATCACCAGCGAAAAACGATGCCGCGCCAATTCCTGCTCCTCGCCGGGAAAGCCGCCGATGAAACGCTCCGCCGCGCCCACGGCGTCGCCGGTATGCAGGGTGGAAAAGACGAGGTGGCCGGTTTCGGCGGCGGTGAGCGCGGCGCGCATGGTTTCGGTGTCGCGCATTTCGCCGACCAGAATCACATCGGGGTCTTCGCGCATCGCGGCGCGCACGGCGAGGGCGAAATCCGGCGTGTCCGTCCCCAGTTCGCGGTGGCTGACGAGGCTTTTGAGCGGGCGATGGACGAATTCCACCGGGTCTTCGATGGTGAGGATGTGGCGCGCGAGGTGGGCGTTGATTTCGTGAATCAGGGTGGCGAGCGTCGTGCTCTTGCCGCTGCCGGTGACGCCCGTGACCAGCACGAGTCCGTTGGGCAGATAGGCGAGTTCCTTCAAGCCTTCCGGCAGCATGAGTTCGGCGAGGCTGGCGAAACGCTCCGGCAGATGCCGCGCCACCAGCGCCAGCGCGCCGAGCGATTTGAAAAAGTTGAGCCGGAAGCGGAAACCGCCCGGCGAGGTGTAGCCCAAATCGGCGCTGCCGCCGGCGTCGAGGGCGCGTTGGCGGATGTCGTCGAGCAGATGCGCGGCGAGCGCTGCCATGTCCTCGCCGCGCCAGTCGCGGTCGTCGCAGGGGCGCAGTTCGCCGTGCGCGCGCCAGTGCGCGGCGCGTCCGCTCGCCAGATGCAGGTCGGAAGCGGCGTTGACGGGCAACTGCTCCAGCAGCAGGCGGAACGCCTCCAGCGGCGGCAGGTTGGCGGTGGGGAAAAGGGCGGTTTCAGATGGCAAGGCGTATCTCCACTTCCAGCCATTGCCTGGGCGCGCCGGGGTTGCCGATGACGTTGGCGGCGCGGGCGGCTTCGTCCTCGGCGCGCACCGACACGTCGCTCCACACCGGGGCGGCGATGCGCGAGAGGCGGGTGAGTCCGTCGAGAAATTCCATCAGGCCGCGATAGCTGGCGCGCGCTTTCAGGCGCAGCAGCGGGCGCTTGTAGGGATTGGACGCGGCGGCGCTTTTGAGCAATTCCAGCGTCGGCGCGCGTTCGCGGTCTTCGGCGCGCTGGTAGATGTGTTCGAGGGCGGTGATTTCCATGTCGCCGCTGGCGGCCAGACGGGTGAGTTCGGTTTTCAGCGCCTGCAAGGATTCGAGGTCTTCGAGCGGCAGAAAGCGGGCGACGAGCCGGTTGCGCTCCGCTTCCAGCGTCGAGAGCGAGGCGCGCGCCTGTTCGAGTTCCTTCCTCGTCGCCTCGATGTCCAGCCCGTCGAAGTTGAAATCCTTCAGCGCCGCGTTCGCCTGCATCGAAGTTCTGTTGCGCACCGCCTGCTTCTGTTCCTTGTAGATGAGTTCGCCGAGTTGCTTGTTGGCCGGATACCAGATGAGCAAGCCGTAGCAGAGCGCGATCAGAAAGCACGCCGCCCCCACCAGTTGATGACGCTCGGCGGCGGAGAAATGCCACCAGAATCTTGCGACGCGCTGCGCATATATATTCAGTTTCATTGCGCGCCCTCCGGCAAGGCGGGCGACGCCGCCTCCGCTTCGCCGTCGCGCGCTTCGGCTTCGACGCCGAGTTCGTCGTCAGCGGCGCGCGGGATGAGCCAGAACGACACGTAATAGCCCGGCTTCTTGCCGCGCCCGACGCCGGCGCGCACGTCCGTCTGCGCCACCGCGTAACCCAGCCCGGCGAGCGCCCGTTGCACGCGCTGCGCGAAAGCCTGGCCGCTGCCGTAGTGGTTCGTCCAGCCGACGATCATGATGTCGCCGATGCCGCCGCCCGACTGGCTGTTGCGCACCACCTCCAGCACCACGTCGTCGTCGATGTTGCGGGCGAGCGTGCGCAACAGTTGCGGCAGGTGGGTGGTCATGCCCTCGATGTCGCGCATCCGCTCGACTTCCGGCATCAGTTTCGTCAGTTCGCGCCGTGCCGCGTCGAGTTCTTCCTTCTCGCGTTTGGCGGCGAGCAGCACGCCCGCTTCCTGCTGCTTGATGTTCGCCTCTCGCCTGCTTTGCAGGTCGGCGAGGTCGAAGCGCGCCTGAATCGCCTTGATCTGCGCGCGCTGCTGGACGTGCAGCGCGGCGGCGACCGCGACCACCGCCAGCGGCAGCGCCAGATGCCAGAAGCCGACCCGCTTCCACAGCGGACGCGCCGGCTCGCCGAAGCGGATGACCGGCAGCGTCGGCGCGCGCGCCTTGTGCCGCCGCGCCAGCGTTTCGAGCAAGCCTAGCCGCGCCGCGCTCGCCCCGGTGAATTGCGGCGCGCGTCCCCACTGGCGGACAAAATCGTCGCGCAAGGTTTCGAGCGCCTTTTCGTCAGCGGCGCCACGGCAGACGATCTCCAGCGCGTTCACGCCGCTGGCGCGCCAGTCGGCGACCAGACGCAGCAGCCAATCGACGGCGAGCGCCCGTTCCATGCGTCCTTCGCTGCGCGCCGAGACGATGCGCCCGCGATGGCGCAGCACCGCCGTCACTTCCTCGGCGTGGATTTCCAGCGCGATGCGGCTGTGACGGCTTTCGTCGCGCCAGCCTTCCTCCTCGCCAGCGGCTTGCGGCGCGGGCGCGGCGGCGGCCTCGGAGACGCTCCACGCCAGCGGCAGCCCGCCCATAAGCTTGATTCCGCGCTGTTTGCAGGCGGTCTCGAACTGGCTCCACAAGCCCAGCCCGGTGGCGGAAGCCAGCCACACCGGCGGCTCTCCCGGCTCGCCCGCGAAGCCCGTCCAGCCGCAGGCGAGCGAGGATTCCAGCGTTTGCAATTTTTCCTGCAAGCGCAGGGTTTCCTGCAAATCTTCCTTGCCGACGATGCCAAGTTCATAGGCGACCTGCCCGAAATAGGTCGGCCCGCTGCCCACCGGCTGTTCGCGCCGCAGCGCCAGTTCGAGCACGATGCGTTCGCGCTGTTCGCCCGAAATCATCCCGCGCGCCGCCAGCACCGCGCCTATCGTCCACAGCGCCCCGGCCTCGGCCACCGCCGCTTCCATCTCGGCGCGCGCCAGTTCGCGCATTTGCAGCGGCGGGCGCGGCTTCTCCGGTTTCACCGGCAAATCCACGCGCGCCGGGGCGATGAAGCGCGCCGCGAGGTAGCAAGTGCGTGGCGTGCGCCCTGCCGTCGTGCGCAGCCGCGCCAGCACGTCGTCGAGCGCCGGGCCGAAATCGACCCGTTTCGAGACGGCTTCTTCAGAGAACGTCCACGCCCCGCCGCGCCTGCTGGCGGTCACGGCGCGCAGCCCGTCCACGTCCCAGACGAGCAGCAACAGCGCGGGCGACAACATCTTGCGCGCCGTCTCCAGCCACTCGCGCCAGCGCGCCGGCGCGCCGTCGGCGGACGGGAAGACGACCGGAGCGAACGCAAACCCGCGCCGTTTGGTGATGACGTTCGCCAGCGCGAATCGTTCGACAGCGTTCATTGGCGCACCTCCAGCGTCACGGGCGGAGGCAGCGCGCCGGGGTATATATCGACTTGGGCGAAAACCGTTGGGGCAAGCGACGGCAATCTGCCGTTTTCGGTCAGTACCAGCAAATGACGCCCAGCTGGAACCTTGGCGTCATAGGCGGCTCCGCTGGCGCATTTGCTGCCGAAAGTCAGCGTGCAGCTTTCGCCCTCACCCGGAACGGCGACGCACGTCGACGACGTGTTCCTGAATTGCCGCCACTGTCCGCCGCTGCCGACGTTTTCATATACCTGCAAGACCACGCCGAGCGTGTCGTCGTAATGCGTTTGCGCCGGCGACGCAGATGGCGCGCCGATGTTCTTGAGCGTTATCTGCCAGCCGTCGAGCGCAACGCGCCAATCGGCTTCGGCAATTTTCGTCGCTTGGTCGTTCTCGGCGGGGATGTCGTTTTTGACCAGAGGGTCGGGATCGTCCAGCACGTCATCCGCGCCGTAGCTGATGAACGTCATGCCGCTATCGTCGGCTTCAGGCGACACATTCCAATCGTTGCCCCACCCGTCGCGGAAGACGCCGTTTTGCGCCACGCCCGCAAGGTAGTTGCCGCGATGGCCTTTGACGAGCTTCACATCGGCTACCGGATCGCCGCCGGTTTGCAGGCAGGTCACGGAATCTATCGAAGACGAAACCGGCACCGAAATTCCAGCGTTCGTTTCCATCCCTGTCGCAACCAGCAACTCCGCCACGCTCCCCGGCAATCTCCCGTTATCCGCCACGAACCCCGACAGCCGCATTTCCCCGCCATACGCGGGCGACTCCACCCCCAATACGGCGCGGCGCAAAACCGCGAGGCGATTGCGGGTGTCGTCGATGCGCACCTGCGCGCGGTCCTCGCTCACCAAACCGAACGAGGCCAGGGCGACGGCGGAAAGTATCGCCACCACCACCAACAGTTCGAGGAGGGTGAAACCTTTGGCCGCCATCGGTTCACTCGTCGAACGAGGTAATCACCAGCGCCGGGCCGTAGCGGTTGTTGTAGACGTGGAAAGCGAAGAAATCGCGTTCGTCGCCCGCCTTGAGTTCCTTGCCGACGCGCTGGGCGACGTCGTCCTCGATATAGGCCGCCAGCGGCTTGTCGCCGCCGTATTCGAGCACGACGCGCTGGCTGACCTTGATGTCGGCGGTCATGCCCATCATGCCCATGACCTGCTTCAGATATTCGGCTTTCTGCGGCGTGGGAAGCTGCGCCAGCCTGGCGCGAAAGCGCACCGGCTGCGGCTGGATGATGGCGCGCGTGCCGTCGGTCATGCGCACGGCGGGCACGAGTTCGACGAGATTGACCTGTTTGAACGCGCCGCGCGGGTCGGTGGCCGCTTGCGCCGTTTCGGCGGCGGCTGGAGCCGCGCCAAGAGCGAGCCATGAGGCCAGCAGGACGGAGAAGAAAGTCGTAAGAGCATATTTTGCGGTCATGATTCGCGTTTTCCGTGAGTCAGGATTGGAGACAGATCACAACGTCGTCGTCGCCGTCGTGTTCGGGGTCGGTCGCGTTGGGCTGGCAGGGTTCGGCGTCGTTGGTGCCGCCGTAGCGACCGTCCGCACCGAAATAGACGACACGCGGCCACTTTTCGACGGGGTTGCGCGCTTCGAGCAAGAACAGAAAGGGGCGCGCATGACGGTCGTATTGGTGCTTGTCGGGGTGGTAGCCGGTGGTCGTGTCGTAGCCCTTGCTATCCGGGGTGTAGATCGCCGGGCGTTTCATGCTGTGCCAGCCCAGAAAACAATCGTTCGTCGTGCCCTCGCAGGTCGCCCATGCCGTGCGCACGCGCCTGAACAGCGGCCCGACGCCGAAAGCGGGGACGTTGGCGAAACGGACGTTGCCCGCCGGGTCGTCTTCGCCGATCTGCGGCCACACGTCCACGAACATGCGGCTCGCAATCGGCAGATACGGCCCATGCCAGCCGCGATGCGCCTCGGCGTCCCACGTCGCCAACCGGGCGAGCGGATGCGCGGGGTCGAGGTCGGGACGCTCGTAGAGCAGCGTCATGTTGGCGGGCGAGGAGAACCAGTCCGCCTTCGTAAAGGTGGTGTTGTTTTCGATGTCGCTGAGGGACACCGAGGCGTCCACCACCGCCCCGCCTTCCGACACCAGCCGCCACGGCCCTTCGCCGGGCCAGTAGCCGGTATCGGCGTGAAATCTTTTCAGCGCCTCCGCCAGTTGCAGCAGTTGCGCGCGCGCCAGCTTGTCCTCGGCCTGCCGGTCGACGTCGGCGTAAGCGCCCCACGCCACGTAGGAAACGGCGGCGACGACGGCGCAGACGACCAGCAATTCGATGAGAGAGAAGCCCGCTTGTTGGCGCATGAGGACTAAACGTGACATTGGAATTAAAAAACCGGCGCTCGTTTTTGGGGAGCGCCGGTCAAGACGTGAAGGCGGACAACACGAAGAGAAACCGCCTTCAAACGGGATGAAGCTCCCGACGCGATTACAGCGTGGTGCGGACGTTATCCACTTCGCCCAGTTCTTCGTCCTTGGTGTCGCCAGCGCCGTCGATGATGGCCTGGAACGTGGCTTCACCACCGGCGCTGCGGAACACGCCGGGCGACACTTCGATCTGCGGATTCAGGTTGAACAGCGCGACGAAGCGGTTGTATTCGTCGCTGGCGACGTGACGATAGACGGGCACGTTGGAGAGCGCCCCGATACGAGTCGGCTCGAACAGCGTGGAATCCGGGCCGACGCCGACGGCAAGCAGCGTTTGCGCCGGAGCGCCGATGGGCACGCCCACACGCTGCGGCGACGCAGCGGTGTCATCCCAAACCACGACCGTATCGCCGGCAGCCAGGGTCGTATGAGCCGCAGCGCCGCAACCATTGGCGTCGGGGATGCGGAAAATGTTCTGCGGCGTCACGTCGTTTGACTTGTCCCTGATCAACCCGCCAATGCCCGTATCGGTAGTGTTATTGGCGCAAGTCCCGGTTCCGGTGTAGCCGGCCGGAACCGCCGCGCCGGTATCCACCACGCGGAGACGCGTAATGCCCGCATTGTTCATTGCGGCCACTTCGCCCGCAGTCAGCACGTGGGCGAAGTCCAGATTGGCCGCCAAATCAGCGTTGATGATGGCCAACGGCGCAGCGCCCGTCGTCAGCGAGCCGCCGGCGGAGGCGAGCAGCGAATCCCACACATCGGGATACGCGCCCTGATTCAACACGCGGAAGGTCTGAATCCCCTTCGACAGCTCGTCCATCATCGCCACGTGCGCGGCAGCCGCGCCCTTGCGGTCGGTGTCTTGCAGCATGATGGTCGCGGTGCCGGCGATGGCGGCGAGGATGGCGACCACCACCAGCAGTTCGAGCAGCGTGAAGCCGCCCTGCTTGTTACGGATTTTGTCGAACTTGCGACGCAGGGCGCGGCCCTTGACGGCGGACGCATCCACCGCTTGCAGCTTCGACTTCAGCACTTCGCCGGGCATTCCCAGCAGTTTTTGCAACATGGACATAGATGTTCTCCTGACGGATGAATTGGTTCGGCTGCGGTTTCCCCCACGGAAACCTGCGGGCCGTTTGCACGAAAGCCCGGCACGATGCCGGCATGTTTCGCCGCGGCCCCACGCCGCCAGCCAATCTGTTTCATCCGCCAGGCCCACCCTGGCCGGAAAAGTTCAGTTGCGCCTCCCCGCCCCTCAGGCGGGGGAAAGCGGGTAGTCCACCACGTATCGGTATTGCTTGCCGCAATGCAAAATGACTTCTTTCTGACCCCGCCTCAGGATGCGGATTTCCACCCGGATTTCCGCGAAACCGTCGTGAGCGAAGGCTTCCAGATACAGCTCATTGAGCTTCGACAACACCTGATGGTTGGACTGCGCAGGCTTGCCGCCCGCGACCTTTTCCAAAGGTTGCATCAGGGGTTTCACCTCCCTGTTTCAAGTACGGTGCGAACGATAATTGTTCTCATTTGCGTTGTCAACAGCGTCACGATAAATATTATTTGGTACCCGGAAGGGGTTGCGGAGCGGCGGGAATGACGTTTGTTTCGTTTACTACAAACCGCAGCACACATTTCACAACCAACTGATTTAACAACACAATTTTTCTGGCACGCCGATTGCTGAACTCCTTCGACACTGTACGAAGGAGTTTCCATGGAGTTGCCCGTCATCAATGCCGCTGCCAGCGTCACCGCGCCGAGGGGGTGTGTCAGCAAGGGCTGTGGGGCGTCGGGGGATGCGCTGGCGCATCTGCCGGAGGCGGTGCGCGAGCGGGTGCGGGACCACCCCTGTTATTCGGAGGAGGCGCACCACCACTTCGCGCGTATGCATGTGGCGGTGGCGCCGGCCTGCAACATCCAGTGCAATTACTGCAACCGCAAGTTCGATTGCGCCAACGAGTCGCGCCCCGGCGTGGTGTCGGAACTGCTTTCACCGCAACAGGCGGCGCACAAGGCGCTGACGGTGGCGGCGGCGATTCCGCAGATGTCGGTGCTCGGCGTCGCCGGGCCGGGCGACCCGCTCGCCAACCCGGAACGCACTTTCGCCACCTTCCGGCTGGTGGCGGAGAAAGCGCCGGATTTGAAGCTCTGTCTGTCGACGAACGGGCTGACGCTGCCGCAACACGTCGATGAAATCGCCCGCCACAACATCGGACACGTCACCATCACCATCAACTGCATCGACGCCGAAATCGGGGCGCGTATTTATCCGTGGATAGTCTGGAACCGCCGCCGCGTGCATGGCGTCGAAGCGGCGGCAATCCTCATCGAACAGCAGTTGAAGGGGCTGGAAATGCTGGTGGCGCGCGGCATTCTGGTCAAGGTGAATTCGGTGATGATTCCGGGCATCAACGACGAACACCTCCGGGAAGTTTCGCGCGCGGTGAAGGCGAAGGGGGCGTTCCTGCACAACATCATGCCGCTGATTTCGGACGCCTCGCACGGCACCTACTTCGGGTTGAGCGGGCAGCGCGGGCCGACGGCGGCGGAACTCAAAGCCTTGCAGGACGAATGCGGCGAAGGGATGGCGATGATGCGTCATTGCCGCCAATGCCGCGCCGACGCGGTGGGCATGTTGGGCGAAGACCGCGGCGCGGAATTCGCGCTCGACAAGATTGGCGCCACCGTCATCGACCACGAGGCGGCGATGGCGCGCCGCCGCGACACGCACGCCGGCATCGTCGCCCGGCTGGAATCGGAGCGCATCATGACGAACGAAAACGACATTCCCGCCGACACCCGCCCGGTGTTGATGGCCATCGCCAGCGCCGGACAAGGGTTGGTGAACCAGCACTTCGGCCACGCGCGCGAATTTCTGGTCTACGAGGCGACGCCCGCCGGAGCGCGGTTGGTCGGGCATCGCAAGACCGACCTCTACTGCACCGGCGCGGACGCCTGCGGCGAGGAAGTTCTTGGCCTCGACGACGCCGAAAGCAAGCTCGAACGCACCATCCGGGTGCTGCACGATTGCGAGGCGGTGCTTTGCGCCCGCATCGGCTACGAGCCGTGGAGCAAGCTGGAAGCGGCGGGCATCGCCCCCAACGGCGAGCACGCCATGGAGCGCATCGAAGACGCGGTGATGAGCGTCTACCGCGAAATGTTGCAGGCGGGAAAGTTGGACGAAGCGCCGCCCGAGCGCCGCGCCGCCAATTCCTCGTCGGCTTGATTCCCTGCCCGGCCGCAGGCCGCGCCATGAACAACATTTGCGCCATCTCGCATCACGCGCTGATTCAAGCCAAACTGCTCGCCCGTCCGGCGCGCGGCGCGGCGGCGAACGACCCCAACCGCCCGATTCTGGCGAGCTTGCTGGCCGGGCGCGTCGGCGACGAAGGGATTCTGCCCGCGCATCTCGGGCTGACGGACGCGGAGCGCGACCGCCTGTGGCGCGAGTATTTCCCCGGCCCGATGTTGTCGCTGCCCGACCGCGAGTTGGAAGACTTGCCGGAGGCCGACGATTTGATTGCGCTGCTGCTGCGCGAGCGCGCCGGGATTTTCGAGTCGGAGGCGTGGCTTGCCCACATCGTCGTCACCGCCTGCGCCGGCAAGGAGCACCTGTGGTTCGACCTCGGGCTGGCGAATCGTGCCGAACTGTCGAAACTGCTCGACAACGCTTTCCCCACCTTCGCGCGCGCCAATGTCGGCGACATGAAATGGAAGAAGTTCCTTTACCGCACCTACTGCGCCCGCGAGGGCATTTACGTATGTCCCGCCCCGTCGTGCGGCGAGTGCTCGGACTACGCAAAATGCTTCGCGCCGGAAGTCTGACTTCCGCGCCCGACGCCAAACTCATCGACCGCGCCGTCGGCGCTTATCTTGGGCTGGCCATCGGCGACGCGCTCGGCGCCAGCGTCGAGTTCATGACCCCGAACGAAATCCGCCACGAATACGCCCGTCAGGGCGGCGTGCACCGCGAGTTGGTCGGCGGCGGCTGGCTGCACCTGAAACCGGGACAAGTCACCGACGACACCGGCATGGCGCTGGCTCTGGGCGACGCCATCCTCGCCAGCGGCGGCAAGGTGGAGGCGCGCGCCGCCTCGCGGGCGTTCGACGACTGGATGCGCACCAAGCCGGTCGACATCGGCAACACCGTGCGCCGCAATCTGATTCGCTTTCGCAAGACCGGCGAGACCGAAGCGCCGCCGTCCGAATACGACGCCGGCAACGGCGCGGCGATGCGCATGTTGCCCGCCGCACTCGCCACGCTCGGCGAGGACGCCGCCACCGTCGCCCTCGCATGGACGGCGCAGGCGCACGTCACCCACAACAACCCGTTGTCGGACGCTGGCGGACTCGCCCTCACCGCTCTGCTGCACGCCGCCCTGCTCCACAAACGCTGGCTGGCGCTGAAAGCCATCGCCAAAACGCTGGAAACCCGTCACCCAGAATTCGCCTGGAGCGCCGCGCGCCGCATGGAAAACCCCAGCGGTTTCATCGCCCACACCGTCGTCGCCGTTTTTCAGGCGTTCTTCGCCACCGACAACTTCGAGGATTGCCTGCTCGACGTGGTCAACCGCGGCGGCGACGCCGACACCACCGGCGCCATCGCCGGCATGTTGGCAGGCGCGTGGTACGGCGAGGCGGGGATTCC
>JAISSY010000004.1 GCA_031272995.1 Azoarcus sp. | reverse complement strand
GACTTTTTCGTCGGCCGCACCGGCTACACCGGCGAGGACGGCTTCGAACTGACCCTGCCCGCCGCCAAGGCCATCGCCACATGGAACGCGCTCGTCGAGGCCGGCGTGCGCCCCTGCGGTCTGGGGGCGCGCGACACGCTGCGGCTGGAAGCGGGCATGAACCTCTACGGACAGGACATGGACGAGGAAACCTCGCCGCTCGACGCCGGGCTGGCGTGGACGATAGACCTCTCCGACACCTCCCGCGCCTTCACGGGCCGCGCCATGCTCGAAGCGCATCCGGCGCGCCACACCATGCTCGGACTCGTGCTGGAGGAACGCGGCGTGCTGCGCTCCCACATGCCGGTGTTTACCGCCGCCGGCGAAGGCGTCACCACCAGCGGCAGCTTCTCGCCGACGCTGGAGAAATCCATCGCTTTCGCCCGCCTGCCGCTGGAGACCGCGCCGGGCGAAAAGGTCGAAGTCGAAATTCGCGGCAAGCGTCTGGCGGCGCGCACCGTCAAGCTGCCCTTCGTCCGCCGCGGCAAGGCGCTGGTCTGAAACGCGCCGCCGCAAAGACATTTCTTTTCATCTGTAACCCAACACTCATCGCACGGAGATTTCCATGAGCAACGTTCCCGCCGATCTGAAATACACCGCTTCCCACGAATGGGTGCGCTTCGAGCCGGACGGCGTCGCCACGGTCGGCGTCACCGATCACGCGCAGGAGGCGCTCGGCGACATCGTATTCCTCGAACTGCCCGAAGCCGGGCGCACGCTGACGGCGGAAGAAGCCTGCGGCGTCATCGAATCGGTGAAGGCCGCTTCCGACATCTACGCGCCGCTGGCGGGCGAAGTGGTCGAAATCAATCAGGCCGCCATCGACGCGCCGGAAAGCGTCAACGGCGACGCCTACGCCGCGTGGCTGTTCAAGGTGCGTCCGGCGGGCAACCCCCCGGCGCTGCTCGACGCCGCCGCCTATCAGGCCGCCATCGCCGAGGAATGAGCATCATGAGCACGCTTGCCGATCTGTTCCGTCACGACGACTTCGCTCCCCGCCATCTCGGCTCCGATGAGGAGGAAATTGCCCGCATCTGCGCCGCCATCGGGGTTCCCGACGTGGACGCGCTGATCGCGCAAACCGTGCCCGCCGCCATCCGCCTGCCCTCGCCGTTGCCGCTCGACGCGCCGCTCGACGAACGCCGCGCGCTGGAGCGTTTGCGCGCCATCGCCGCCAAGAACGAACCGGCGAAGGCGCTGATTGGACTCGGCTACGCCGGCACGCATACGCCCGCCGTCATCCAGCGCAACGTGCTGGAAAACCCGGCGTGGTACACCGCCTACACGCCCTATCAGGCCGAAATCGCGCAGGGTCGGCTGGAGGCGCTGCTCACCTTCCAGCAGATGGTGGTCGACCTCACCGGCATGGAAGTCGCCAACGCCTCGCTGCTCGACGAGGCCACCGCCGCCGCCGAGGCGATGACGATGGCGCGGCGGGTGTCGAAATCGCCCGCCAACGCCTTTTTCGTCGATGCCGGCGCGCTGCCGCAGACGCTCGACGTGCTGCGCACGCGCGCCCACGGCTTCGGTTACGAAATCGTCGTCGGCAAAACCGACGAAGCCGCGAACAAGGACGTGTTCGGCGCGCTGCTGCAATACCCGGACGCCGACGGCGAAGTGAAAGACCTCGCCCCCGTCGTCGCCGCCCTGAAAGCGAAAGGCGCGGTCGTGGCGGTCGCCGCCGACCCGCTGGCGCTGGTGCTGCTGAAAAGCCCCGGCGCGCTCGGCGCCGACATCGCCCTCGGCTCGACCCAACGCTTCGGCATTCCGATGGGCTTCGGCGGCCCGCACGCCGCCTATTTCGCCACCCGCAACGCCCACGTGCGCGCCATGCCGGGACGCATCATCGGCGTCTCCAAGGATGCTCGCGGCAAGCGCGCCCTGCGCATGGCGCTGCAAACCCGCGAACAACACATCCGGCGCGAAAAAGCGAATTCCAACATCTGCACTTCGCAGGTGCTGCTCGCCAACATGGCCGCTTTCTACGCCGTCTGGCACGGCCCGCAAGGCTTGCGCGCCATCGCCGAGCGCGTGCATCGCCTCGCCGCCATCCTGACGCTGGCGCTGCGCGAGGCCGGACGCAACGTCGCCGCGTCCGCCTTTTTCGACACCCTGAAAGTGTCCTTCGCCAACGCCGGCCTCGCCGACGTCGCCTTCACGACGGCGGCGGAAGCCGGCTACGACCTGCGCCGCATCGACGCCGCCACCCTCGGCGTGACCCTCGACGAAACCACCACCCGCGCCGATTTGCTCGCGGTGGCGCGCGCCTTCGGGGCGAACCTCGACGACGCCGCGCTCGACGCGCTCGACACGGAAGCCGCCCGCACCGATTTCATCCCCAAGGCGCTGCGCCGCGACGACGCCATCCTCGCGCATCCGGCGTTCAATTCGCACCACACCGAACACGCGATGCTGCGTTACCTGAAGCGCCTGCAAAACAAGGATTTGGCGCTCGACCAGTCGATGATTCCGCTCGGCTCTTGCACGATGAAGCTCAACCCGGCGGCGGCGATGATGCCCATCAGCTGGCCGGAATTCGCCGGCCCGCATCCCTTCGCCCCGGCGCGCGAAGTCGCGGGCGCGCTGGAGATGATTGAAGGTCTGGCGGCGATGCTGCGCGCCATCACCGGCTTCGACGCCATCTGCATGCAACCGAACTCCGGCGCGCAGGGCGAATACGCCGGGCTGGCGACCATCGCCCGCTACCACGCCGCGCGCGGCGAAGCGCATCGCCGCGTCTGCCTGATTCCGCAATCGGCGCACGGCACCAACCCGGCCTCGGCGCAGATGGCCGGGCTGAAAGTGGTGACGGTCGCCTGCGACGAAAACGGCAACGTCGACGTCGCCGACCTGAAAGCGAAAGCCGCCGAACACGCCGCCGAACTGGCGGCGCTGATGATTACCTACCCGTCGACGCACGGCGTTTTCGAAGCCGCCATCCGCGACATCTGCGCCATCGTGCACGAGCACGGCGGACAGGTTTACATGGATGGCGCCAACCTCAACGCGCAGGTCGGACTCACCGCCCCCGCCTTCATCGGCGCGGACGTGTCGCACATCAACCTGCACAAGACCTTCGCCATCCCGCACGGCGGCGGCGGCCCCGGCATGGGCCCCATCGGGCTGGCCAAGCACCTCGCGCCCTACGCTCCCGACCATGTATATATGCCCGGCGACGCCGACCGTCCCAACAAGGGACAGGGCGCGGTCGCCGCCGCCCCCTTCGGCTCCGCCAGCATCCTGCCGATTTCGTGGATGTACGTCGCCATGATGGGCGCAGCGGGGCTGAAGCGCGCCAGCGAGGTCGCCATCCTCAACGCCAACTACCTCGCGCACCGTCTGAAAGCGCACTACCCGGTGCTCTACACCGGCGCGAACGGTCGCGTCGCGCACGAGTGCATTTTCGACATCCGCCCAATCAAGGCGGCGAGCGGCGTCAGCGAAACCGACATCGCCAAGCGCCTGATGGATTACGGCTTCCACGCCCCCACGGTGTCCTTCCCGGTCGCCGGCACGCTGATGGTGGAGCCGACCGAATCCGAACCGCTGGCCGAACTCGACCGTTTCGTCGAAGCGATGACCGCCATCCGCGCCGAAATCGCCAAGGTCGAAAGCGGCGAATGGGACGCCACCGACAACCCGCTCAAGAACGCGCCTCACACGCAGGCCGACCTCGCCGGCGAATGGACGCACCCCTACAGCCTAGAGCAGGCCGCCTTCCCGGTGGCCGGGGTGGCCGAGAACAAGTTCTGGCCGACCGTGAACCGCATCGACGACGTATGGGGCGACCGCAACCCGTGCTTCACGCTGGCGTAGGCCAGAAATCGACCGGTACCGCTCGTGTATGATCCTCTCCGCAGCGGAGCGGAATCGGGAGTAAAGCATGAACGACGTAAACCAACCGTGGTTGACCGGTCTGGGCAGAAAGGGAACACCAGAGTCCTTCCGCCCGGAGGATTGGCTGCCGAAAGATGTGGGCGATTTGTCGGATCATCAGATGGCTCTTCCCCGCATCGCCCGAACACCCGAACTCGTTGCGAAGATCGAGCGCGAGTTGCCGTTGATTCCCACCCGGCACAGGCTTTTCAACGCCGATGCCCGACATCTCGATTTCATCCCGGCGCGGAGCGTTCACCTTGTCGTCACATCGCCACCGTACTGGACGCTCAAGGATTACCGCGAACATCCGGGGCAACTCGGGCATGTGGGCGACTACGAAACGTTCTTGCGCGAACTCGACCGCGTATGGGCCGAGTGTTTCCGCGTGCTGGTTCCGGGCGGACGGCTAGTGTGCGTGGTGGGCGATGTGTGCCTGTCACGGCGTAAAAACAAGGGAGAACACACGGTAATCCCCCTGCACGCTTCGATTCAGGAACACTGCCGCGCGCTCGGTTTTTCCAACCTCGCTCCCATCGTTTGGCACAAGATCGCCAACGCGAACTACGAATCTGAGGGCAATGGCGGCGGTTTTCTGGGCAAACCATATGAACCCAACGCGGTCATTAAAAATGACATCGAATTCATCCTGATGGAGCGCAAGAAGGGCTATCGCAGTCCATCGGTGGCGACTCGAGTTTTGAGCGTCATCTCCACGACGCGTTATCAACAGTGGTTCCAACAGATTTGGACGGGTGTCACCGGTGCATCGACCCGGCAACATCCGGCCCCCTACCCGCTCGAACTCGCCGAACGTCTCGTACGAATGTTCAGTTTCGTTGGGGATACGGTGCTCGATCCCTTCATGGGAACCGGAACGACATCCATCGCGGCGGGTAAATGGGGACGGAACAGTATTGGCGTGGAAGTCGACCCGGAATATTTCCGCTTGAGCGAATCCCGCATCGGGCAAGAACTCGGGCAATCCGAAAGTGCCGTTGTGGAATGCTCCACTCGGCAAGAAAACGAGACAGGGGGAAACGAGTGTTCGACATCGACAGTGAACTTGGAGAAGCAATCCGCTTTTTCTGGCAAACCCGCAATCGACAACAAACGGTTCAGGGCGGAAATAGCGGGCACAAAGACACTGGAGCACGCGCAGCCGTAACTGGTGGCAGACATTGCGACGGGTTCATCCGGTTGCTGGCTAAAGTGTTACGCGAAGTGGGCGTTCCCGATGCGCAGATTTCCATCAAGGACACAACGTTGCCGTGCTATTTCCGTCCCACGAAAGATTGGGATCTGATCGTCAAAATCGGCAACGACCTGCTCGCGGTCATCGAAGTCAAGGCGCATGTCGGATCGTTTGGAAATAACTTCAATAACCGTGTCGAAGAAGCACTCGGAAACGCCACGGATTTTTGGGCGGCCTATAGCAAAGCAACATTCAAACCTTCCGCCAGACCCTGGCTGGGATATTTGATGATGCTAGAAGACGCGCCGGGTTCAAAGCGCGCCGGTCGTTTGCTCAAGTCGCCGCACTATCCTGTCCGCGATGAGTTCCGACAGATTTCCTACGCCGAACGTTATGCAATCTTTTGCGAACGTCTTGTGAGAGAACGCCTTTACGACTCGACTTGCTTCCTGATGTCGAGCCGCTCCGATGGTTTGAGTGGCCAATACACGGAACCACGTGCAGAGCTATCCTTTCACAATTTCGCCGCATCACTCGCGGCACGGGCTTTGGCTTTCACGAGGCTCAAAACTTGTTGAACCGAGGTAAAAATATTCATCGCTGGATGTGGGCGACGCTGGCGCTCGTCCATCTCGTTTTGCTGGCGGCGCTGTTTTTCTGGCTGCACGCCCAGACCCGCCCGGTGGCGATGCACGACCTCGAACTGGCGGCGGGCGAGAAATTGCGCTGCGTCTCCTACGCGCCGTTTCATCTGCCGGGGCAGACGCCGTTCGACAAAAAATTGCTGATTCCGCGCGCGCAAATCGAGGCCGATTTGACGGCGCTGTCGTCAATCACCGGCTGCGTGCGGATTTACGCCATCGACAACGGGCTTGACCAGGTTCCCGACGTGGCGCGCGGCCTGGGCATGAAGGTGTTGCTCGGCGCGTGGATAGGCTACGAGCGCGACAAGAACGCCGCGCAGCTTCAGCGCGCCATCGCGCTCGCCAACGAATATCCCGACACGGTGCGGGCGCTCATCGTCGGCAACGAAGTGCTGCTGCGCCGCGAACGCACCGCCGACGAACTGCGGGCGCTGCTGAGCGAAGCGCGCTCGCAGACCGCCGTGCCGGTCACCTACGCCGACGTGTGGGAGTTCTGGATGAAGAACGTCGAGCTTGCCGACGCGGTGGATTTCGTCACCGTGCACATCCTGCCGTTCTGGGAGGACATGCCGGTCGACATCGACGTGGCGCTGGCGCACGTCGCCGAAACGCGTACAAAAGTGGAGGAAGCCTTCGCCGGCAAGCCGCTGTTGATCGGCGAAACCGGCTGGCCGAGCGCCGGCCTGCAACGCGAGGCGTCGCTGCCGTCGCGGGTCAATCAGGCGCGTTACATCCGCGAATTCGTGCACCGGGCGCACGCCGAGGACTGGGATTACAACCTGATCGAGGCGGTCGATCAGCCGTGGAAACGCTCGCTCGAAGGCACGGTGGGCGGGTATTGGGGGATGCTGGACGCGGAGCGTTTGCAGCCGAAATTTCCGCTCGCCGGGCCAGTGGCGGAACGCGACGGGTATGAGTCGGCGTTGCTGGGGGCGGCGATTGGGGCGGGAATCGCGTTCGTGTTGGCAATTCTCGCGTGGATATATTTCCTTTTCCGCAATGCCCGTCATTCCCGCGAAAGCGGGAATCCAGCGCCATCCCTCGTCGGCGGCTTCGCCGACGACCTGCTCCGCATCGTCGCCGCAACCCTCGTCGGCGCCAGCGCCGGCGGCGTCGCGATCCTGCATTGGGAACACGCGCTCGTCGCCTACGCCAGCTTCACCGACTGGGTGGCGCTCGGCGCGGTGGCGGTGGCAGCGACGCTCGCCGCCGTCATGGTGACACTGTGGAGCGGCGCGGCGCTCGCGCCCGCCAACGAGGCATGGCGGCGCTTGCGCGCAAACAAGTGGCGCGCCGGAGCCGCCGACGTTCTCGCCGCTCTGCGCGGTTTTCTGCTTTTCGCGCTCGCGGTCGCGGCGCTGTTGTTGCTGGTCACGCCGCGCTACCGCGACTTCCCCACCCTGCTCTACCTGACCCCGGCGGCGATATACGGCGTCGTCGGCTGGTTCGGCGGCTCACTGAGTCGAGCAGAGTCGTTGTGCGCCGCCATCGCGGCGGCGTGCGTGCTCGGACGCTGGCTGCCGGAATCGAACAATCCGCAAGCGCTAGGCTGGCTGGTCGTCGGACTCGCCCTCACCTTGCCGGCGCTGGCGCGGCGGCAGATAGAACCGCAACAAGGCCAGCAGGGCGAGCAAACCGCCGGGGGCGGCATAGTCGGGTGAATACAACACCAGCCCGACGCCGCCGAGAAACCAGCCCACCCAAGCGCAAACCCGCCAGCCGCAAGCGAAAGCGAGCGCGCCGCAGATGAGCGCCGCCCAACCGAGGCGCTGGAAGCGAAAGCTTTCCACCACTGCCCACGCCATCCCGCAAGACCACGCCGGATCGCCGCCGCCGGGGCCGCAATCGCGCGGCAACAGTTGGTTTTCGATCACACCGTAGCGCAAGGCCATTGCCGCCAGCGCCAGCAAGGCGGCGCCAATCAGCGCCAGCGTTAGCGTGCGGCGGGATGCGGACGTTCGAGTCATCGCGGATTTATCCATATCTGTAACACCTTGAAACAAAACACTCGGGCGACGATGTTGTTACAAGTAACAAAAACAGCGCAGGATTGGGCACGAAATCGCCTGATGGCATAAAATCCCGCTTATGCAAGCATTTTGTAACCGGCACGTTTTCCCCCGCCAACGCATGGATTCTGGCACATCCAGCCGTTCCGACACATGGCGGCGCGCAAGCGGCAACGTCCAAAAATGAAAAACGCCGCTTCGTTTTCCCTGCGCCTCGCGGTGGCCATCGCCATCGCCGCCGCCGTCGCCTTCACGCATTACATGGTGTGGCGGCACTTCAACCTCGGGGTCAAATACGAAAACGTCTCGCTGAGCATCAAGGGGTTTTCGTACAACGGCTACCGCCACGGCGAGAACCCGAATGGCGGCCCGCACCCGAGCGCCGCCGAATTCGACGCCGACCTCGCCCTGTTGCGCACCCGCACCGACAGCATCCGCACCTACGGCATCGTCGATTTGCCCGACCTGCTGGAAGTGGCGGGAAAATACGACTTTCAGGTGACGGCGGGCATCTGGATCGACGACAACGACGAGCGCAACCGCGCCGAAATCGAGGCGCTGGTCGAAGCGGCCAATTCGATGCGTCAGGTCGAACGCCTGATCATCGGCAACGAATACATCTGGCGCGGCGGCGACAAAGCCTACGAGCGCACCGTCGCCTATCTCGACGAAATCCGCGCCCGCACCAATAAACCGGTGTCGACCGCCGAACAGTGGCACGTCTGGGAGCATTACCCGGAACTGGCCGAGCACGTCGATTTCATCACTGTGCACATCTTCCCGTACCACAACGGCGTCGCGCTCGAAGACGCGGTCAAGGAAGTGTTCGACCGCTACGACGCGATGCAGAAGCTCTTTCCGGGCAAAAAGATCGTCATCGGCGAAATCGGCTGGCCGAGCAAAGGCCCGACGCAGGGCGCGGCGGTGGCCTCGCCGGAAAATCAGGCGCGCTTCGTGCGTTCTTTTCTCGCCGACGACCGCACGCCGACGCTCGACTACTTCCTGATGGAAGCGTTCGACCAACCGTGGAAGGTCAGCGCCGAAGTCGAAGGCTGGGCGGGGGCGCACTGGGGCATGTATTACGCCGACCGCGAACGCAAGGAGCCGAAATACTCGCTCGAAGGCACGGTCGAATCCGACCCGTTCTGGAAGGAAAAAGCCATTCCCGCTTCGTTTGCCGCCTTCCTGCCGATGTTCCTCGTCGTCTTCGTCCTCACCGGCTGGAGCATGAGCGGGCGAGTATTCCTCGCGGCGCTGATCCAGCTTTGCATCACCACTCTGGTGGTCGGCCTCAACATTCCGGTCGAATATAACTCGTCGTTTACGCCGCGCGACTGGTACGGACTCATCGCCATCATCACCGCCTCCTGTCTGACCGTGGCGGTGCTGCTCTCGCACGGCTTCGAGTTCGGCGAAGTATTGTTCAAGCGCCGCTGGCAACGTCGTTTCATGCCGCTGCCGCCGCACGACGCCGACGCGCAGCCTTTTGTTTCCATCCACCTCGCCTGCTACAACGAACCGCCGGAGATGGTAATCGCCACCATCGACTCGCTGGCGGCGCTCAATTACAAAAACTTCGAGGTGCTCATCCTCGACAACAACACCAAGGACGAAGCGCTGTGGCGACCGCTGGAAAAACGCTGCACCGAACTGGGGCCGCGTTTCCGTTTCTTCCACCTGATGAACTGGCCCGGCTTCAAGGCCGGCGCGCTCAACTACGGGCTGAAGGTCACCGACCCACGCGCCGAGGTGGTGGGCGTGGTCGACGCCGATTATGTCGTCGATCCGCAATGGCTGGCGAGCTTGGTGCCGCACTTCGACAAGGGCGACGTCGCCGTGGTGCAGGCGCCGCAGGCGCACCGCGATTGGGAAACCCAACCTTTCCGGCGCATGTGCAACTGGGAGTTCGACGGCTTCTTCCGCATCGGCATGCACCATCGCAACGAGCGCAACGCCCTCATCCAACACGGTACCATGACGCTGGTGCGCCGTCTGGCATTGGAGGAAGTCGGCGGCTGGTCGGAATGGTGCATCTGCGAGGACACCGAACTCGGCCTGCGCCTGATCGAAAAGGGCTACGACACGCGCTACGTCGATCACGTGCTCGGACGCGGCCTCACCCCGGCGGATTTCGCCGCCATCAAGAGTCAGCGCTTCCGTTGGGCGTTCGGCGCCATGCAAATCCTGAAAGCGCACCTGCCGCGAATGCTGGGAAAAAGCACGCTCAACCTCGCGCAGCGCTACCACTTCCTCACCGGCTGGTTCGCGTGGTTCGCCGACGCCATGCAACTGGTTTTCGCCTTCGGCAGCCTGTTCTGGACCATCGGCATCCTGCATTACCCGAAGGTTTTCAGCCTGCCGATCACCACGCTGGCTTGGCCGATCCTCGGCTTCATGACCTTCAAGGCGGCGCTCGGGCCGGTGCTTTACCGCCGCACCATGTCCTGCCCGTGGCGCGACATCCTCGGCGCCTCGATTCTCTCGGTAGGGCTGGCGCACGCCATCGCGCGCGGCGTCTTTACCGGGCTGGTGAAGAAAAAAGGTGTCTTCGTCGTCACACCCAAGGGCTGGAAGGCAAAAGGCGCATTTGCATTTTTCGGTCCCATCCGTGAAGAACTCGGTATGTTGATTGCTCTTGTTCTCGCGATCATGGCGCTTGTGTGGATACGAGGTGCCGGCGATACCGAGACGCGCTTATGGATTGGCATTCTTGCCCTGCAGTGCATCCCTTACACGGCATCGGTCGCTTGTCAGATTGCGGCTTACATGCCCGAGAAACGCACGCCCGCGACCTCGCCGGACAGAAAGTCGGAACTGGTTCCGACTCCCTGAACGGTCACAGAACAAAACAACTACATCAGGCGCAATGAACCAAGGTCGATTGCATTTCCTGCTTTATGGTTTCCTGACCCTACTGGCGGCGGGGCTCGTCGTCACGCTCGTGCTGCCGAAGGACGAGGCGAAAGAACCCGCCAGCGACGACGCCATCCCCGCCGTGCTGACCGAAATCAGCAAACAGGCCGGCACCGCCATCCTGCCCATTCCCTCGCTGCCGCCGGAATACGTCGCTTCCGGCAAGGTGGCGCTGGGCGAGAAGCTGTTCAACGACCCGCGTCTGTCGGCCGATTCCTCGGTCGCCTGTGCCTCTTGCCACGTCCTCTCCGACGGCGGCGACGACGGTCTGCGGGTCTCGGTCGGCGTCGACGGCGCCAGCGGCGACGTCAACGCGCCAACGGTGTTCAACTCGGTTTTCAACTTCCGCCAGTTCTGGGACGGCCGCGCCGCTACGCTCAGCGAACAGGTCAGCGGGCCGCTGACCAATCCCTCCGAAATGGCGAGCAATTGGGCCATCGCCGTCCGCCGCGTCAGCGAAGCCCCGGAATATCGCGAGGATTTCCAGCGCGAATACGGCGGCGAAATCAGCGAACGGACGATCAGCGACGCGCTGGTGCGTTTCGAAACAACATTGGTGACGCCGAACGCGCCCTTCGATCGCTTTCTCAAGGGCGAAGCCGACGCCATCGACGCCGACGCCAAAGAGGGGTACCGGATGTTCACCGACTACGGTTGCATCAGTTGCCATCAGGGGGTCAATATCGGCGGCAACTTCTTCCAGCGTTTCGGGGTCATGGGCGACTACTTCGCCGATCGCGGCAACATCTCCAAGGCCGATCTGGGGCGCTTCAACGTCACCGGACAGGAGGAAGACCGTCATCTGTTCAAGGTGCCGACGCTGCGCAACGTCGCGGTCACGGCGCCGTATTTCCACGACGGCAGCGCCGCCACGCTCGACGAGGCCATCGCCGTCATGGGACGCTACCAGCTCGGACGCGACCTCACCGCCGAGGAGCGCCACAAACTGGCCGCCTTTCTTGAAAGCCTGACCGGGGAATATCGCGGAGAAAGCCTGCACCATGAGCCTCGATGACCGCACGGTGTCCGTCGAGCCGCCGCAGGACGGCGAGGCGACACCGGATGCTCCGCCTGCCGAAAAGCCCGCGCATTCGTCGCGACTGCGCGGTTTCACACAGGCTCTGGTCATGGTGCTGGCGGCAGCGGCAATGCTGATCTGGCTGTTCGTCCACGCCGACAACGTTTCGCCGCAGGAACATCAAGCCTACTCGCGCGAACTGAGCGACATCCAGCAGACGGACATGTGGCTCTACGCCAACGTGCTCGCCACCCGCTTCGGCGTCAACAAGAACTACGACGACATCTCTCTGGGCATCAACGACGTCGGGGCGAAGCTGGCGAATCTGCAGCGTACGCCGGGTTTCCTGCTCGAAAGCGACGCAAGTCTCCTTGCCGAAAAAATCGAAGAACTCGGCGCGTTGGCGCAACGCCGCAATACGCTGATCGAGAAGTTCGTGCGCGAAAGCGCCATCCTGCGCAATTCGACGCGCTACTTTCCCACCGCCATCCGTCGCTCCCTGCAATTGAGCGAAGGTCTGCCGATTCGCACCAAAATCAATTCCCTGAGCCGCGACGTGATGACCTACATGGTCTCCGGCGACGAGGAACTGGCGCAGGCGGTACGCACGCGCATCGCCTCCCTCCGCAACGCCAGCGCCACCCTGCCCGCCCACTTCGCGGCGACGCTGACGAACGCGCTCGACCACGGGCTCATCATGATCGAGCACAAAACGTCGGTGGACACGTTGCTCAACCAAATCGCCGCCCTCGACACCAAGACCGCCTGCGAGCGCCTCATCCAGACCTACAACGCCGGCTACGTACACGCCTCCGCGCAGGCGCAGGCATATCGCGTGATGCTTTTCGTCGTCGCGCTGGTGCTCGCTTTCTATCTGGTGCTCATCTTCATCCGGCTGGATCGCGCCACGCGCGACCTGAAGGATTCCAACCGCAAGCTCGAAGAACGCATCGACGAACTGCACCGCGCCCAGGCCAACCTCAAGCTCTACGCCACCGTGTTCACCAGCGCCGCCGAAGGCATGGTGATTACCGACGCGCGCGCCCGCATCCTCGTCGCCAACCCGGCCTTCACCACCATCACCGGCTACGGGCTGGAGGAAATCCGCTCGCGGCCCCCGTCGCTGCTCAGTTCCGGTCGCCACGCCCCCACCTTCTATCACGACATGTGGAAGGCGCTGGAGCGGCGCGGCAAATGGCAGGGCGAAATCTGGAACCGCCGCCGCAACGGCGAGGTGTTCCCGGAATGGCTGTCGATTACCGCTGTGCACGACCGCGAAGGTGAAGTGACGCACTACATCGGCGTGTTCTCCGACGTCACCGAGCGCAAGCGCACCGAGGCGCACATCCAGCATTTGTCGCACCACGACCCGCTCACCAACCTGCCCAACCGCCTGTTGATGCAGGAACGCATGAGCGAAGCGATTGCGCAATCGCAACGGGTCGGCTGCCACACGGCGGTGCTGTTCATGAATCTCGACCGCTTCCGCAACATCAACGACACTTTGGGCAGCGAACTGGGCGACGCGCTGCTCCAGCAGGTGGCGCACCGCAGTCAAAGCCTGCTGCGCGACACCGACACCGTGTCGAGGCTCGGGGGCGACGAGTTCGTTTTCATCCTGCCCGACATCAACCAGCCGCAAGATGTAGCCGGCATCGCGCGCAAGCTGCTCGCCAGCATCGGACGCCCCTATCTGCTCGGCGAGCACGACATCACCATCACCGCCAGCATCGGCATCGCGCTCTCGGACACCGACGGCGCCACCGCCGCCGAACTGCTGCGCAACGCCGACGCCGCCATGAGCCGCGCCAAGGAGGACGGACGCAACAACTTCCGTTTCTACTCGACCGACATGAACACCTCGACGCTCGGCGACCTGCTGCTCGAAAACCAGTTGCGCGCCGCCGTCGAGCACAACGAGTTGGAGCTTTTCTACCAGCCCAAGGTGTGCGCCCAGACAGGCCGGCTGGAAAGCGCCGAAGCGTTGCTGCGCTGGCGTCACCCGGAACAGGGAATGCTCCAGCCCGGACGCTTCATCCGGCTGGCGGAGGAATCCGGCCTCATCGTTCCCATCGGCGAATGGGTGCTGCGCACCGCCTGCCGCCAAGTCCACGATTGGCGCGAAGCCGGCCTGCCGACGGTGCCGATTGCGGTTAACCTGTCAGCGCAACAGTTCCTGCAAAACGACCTGCCGGTGCTGGTGCGCGAAAGCCTCGACGCCGCGCATCTCGAACCCGCGATGCTCGAACTCGAACTGACCGAATCCATGTTGATGAGCAACATCGAGCGCATCGTGGACATGCTCACCCGTCTGCGCGAGATGGGCGTGAGTCTGTCCATCGACGACTTCGGCACCGGCTATTCGTCGCTCTCCTACCTGAAGCAGTTCGACGTCAACGTGCTCAAGATCGACAAGAGCTTCGTCGACGACATTCACGGCACCGACGCCGACGGCAAGATCGCCGTCGCCGTCATCGGACTGGCGCACGCGCTCGGACTCAAAGTGGTGGCCGAAGGCGTCGAAACGGAAACGCAACGCGACTTTCTGCTCGCCCACGGATGCGACATCTTTCAGGGTTATCTGTTCAGTCGACCGATACCCGCCGCCGAGTTCGCGCTAAAGCTCGGCGAACTGCAAAAAACCACACAACCGGCATAATTTTCCGCTCTTTTCGGGGCGAACGAAGAAGTAGACTCCGAGTATTGATGTTTATACACATCAGTGTCTCGCCGTGACTACACAGCTGCCCCCCCCCCCGAGCAAGTTCATTCATGATTCTGGAAAAACGCCCCTCGCTCGGTGTCGCCGTGGCTCTTTTCTGGATTTGTATGTGGACGTGGGCGGCAATCGACATGCATATCACCTACGGACACGATCTGTCGGTCACCGAAAACAACATTCAGGTTTTGAGCCGTGTGCTCGAAGGTCACCTGCTGACCATCAAGCAGAAAATGGACGCGCATTTGATCGAACTTAATGCCCACTTTCGGGAAGATACGCCCGTAGAACGCAACAAGCTGTTTGACTATCTGTCGCACAGCGTGTCGCTCTACCCCGAGGTGGCGTCCTTCCGCGTCACCGATCGCAACGGCAAGAGCGTCGTCGGTACAGACGGCGGAGAAGTCGATCTCAGTTCTCGCAAATATTTCCGGCTGTTGCGTGACGACCCCGAGCGCGGACTAGTGATCTCGCAGCCACTCATCTCGCTTGTCGACAGACAATGCATCGTCGTTTTCGCACGGCGCATCGGCGCACCCACACGCGAATTTCGAGGCATCGTGCTGGCATCGACAAAATGTTCGTTCTTCGATGACTTCTCCAACAGTCTGGGACTGCCGCAAGGCACCTCGCTCAACCTTCTCTCCAGCGAAGAACTCAAAGTCATCGTCCACGTACCGCCCGCGCCCAAGCTTATCGGCAAACCGATGACAGCCATCGAACAATTACGCGACAAGCTCAAAATAGGCGAAATTGAAGGCAGTTTTTGGCGCTTCTCTAACACCGACGGCATCGAGCGCTTCTACGGCTTTCACTCCATGCGCGACATCGGTTTGCCGTTCGTGCTGCTCATCGGCTACAGCAGCGCCTTCGTGCTCGACGAGTGGCGTCAGCGCACGAAAACCTATCTGGTGCTGTGCACGATCATCACCCTGATCTCGATCTTCGCCCTGCGGGAATGGAACTCGCGCTACCGCGCCACCGAACAACTGGCGCGACAGCTTGCCCTCGAAAAGGATCGGGTGACCCACGAGTCCCGCATCATGATGGATTCCATCCCCGACCCGGCGTGGATGACAGATACCGACGGTCGCTACTTCGCGGCCAACAAGGCGTTGCTGCGTTTTTTGGGGCTCGGCGAGCAAGAACTCATAGGACGTACGATTGGGGAAATTTTCCCGTCCATCGTTGCGGAGACCCTCTCGCAGGGACTTCAGACAGCCGCCAGCCAAGGCGTCGTGTGGCGCCACACCGCATGGGTATCGGGCGCGGATAAACGCATGCGACTATACGAAATCGTCAGAGTGCCGGTGTTCGACGAGCGGCACTGCCCCTACCGCATGGTTGGCATCGCGCGCGAATTGACTGACCGCTACGAAGCCGAAACCCGACAGCGTTTGATAACTCAATTGTTCGACCACGACAGCGAGGGTTTGGTCGTCCTTGACCGCAAACAGCGAATCACGATTGTCAACCAGACCCTCATTCGCTTCATCGGCTATGGCGAGGAAGAATTGTTGGGACGCCATGCGGGCGAATTTCTCGACATCAAATTCGACCACAAGTTCATCCGCATGTTGTCTTGGCAACTCGACTGGAAAGGCGTCTGGAAAGGCGAATTGCGCATTCTCGCCAAAGGCGGCGAGCGGAAACCAGCCTTTTGCCGCGTCGTTCCTCTGGATAATCAGCACCATCGCCCAAAAAATTGGATCGTGTTTCTGAGCGATCTTTCCGAACGCAAAAAGGTCGAGGAACGCTTCAAACAGTTGACTACCGTCGATTCGCTAACTGGTCTTCCAAATCGGCACGGCTTTCTTGAGGCGTTCGACGAAAAACTGGTCACTAGCGGCGCGAACGTGCTGCTGATCCTGAATCTGAACCGGCTAAGTCGCATCAATGGCGCATACGGCCATACGGCAGGCGACCGTCTGCTGCAACTCACGGCGGAGCGACTGCGCCAGTTGTTGCGCGCCAACGATCTGGTCGGACGCCTGAGCGACGACAACTTCGCCATCGTGCTCGACGTCATCGAACGCCAGAACGCCGAATCCGTGATTCAGAAAATCATGTCTGAAATCGCCAGACCGGTTTTCTTCGAAGAGCAATCGATCACCTGCACGGCCAGCATCGGCGCCTGCATTATTCCCGGCTCCGAACGCACGGCCGAGGAGTTGATACGCCGCGCCGACGCGGCCATGCGTCAGGCGCGCAAGTCCGGTGCCAACACCTACCGTTTTTTCTTCGAGAATTTGGGCGAAAAGCTCGTTCAGCGCGCGCGCCGCGAAGACGAATTGCGTGGCGCGCTTGATCGTGACGAATTGCATCTGCTCTATCAACCGCAAGTCGACGTCGCCAGCAGCCGCATCGTCGGGTGCGAGGCTTTGTTGCGCTGGCGGCATTCCGCGCACGGCATGGTGCCGCCACTTGAATTCATTCCGCTCGCTGAGGAAACCGGACTCATCCTGCCCATCGGTAAATGGGTGTTGGACGAAGCCTGCCGTCAGGCCAAAGCGTGGCAAGATGAGGGACTGCCGCCGATCACCATGGCAGTCAACATCTCGGCCGTGCAATTGAATAATGCCAACATCATCGACAATATTACAGACGCCCTGCGCAATTCTGGCCTCACCCCGAAATGGCTTGAACTGGAAATCACCGAAGGCGCGCTGGTCGAAACAAGACTCTCCGACACATTGCGCAGGCTCAAGTCGCTAGGCGTCGATCTGGCCATCGACGACTTCGGCACCGGCTATTCGAGCCTCGCCTACCTGCACCGATTTCCGTTCGACAAGCTCAAAATCGATCAATCCTTCGTTCGCGACATGTGCGACGACAAAGACGCCGCCGCCATCGTGCGCATGGTGGTGAGCATGGCGCGGGAACTGCATCTGCGAACCATCGCCGAAGGCGTCGAGACGGAAGCGCAGCGCGACTTTCTGCTCGCCCACGGATGCGACATA
>JAISSY010000101.1 GCA_031272995.1 Azoarcus sp. | reverse complement strand
CCATCGTAATCACCACAATGGCAACCCTCATCCCTTCGTCTATCTTTGAAGTGCCGACTCGTTTTCTCCTCTCCTACGTCGGCATGATAGGTGTGTGGTGGATGGGGCGAACCCGCTTTACCGGGTTCGCCCTTTTTAATGTTTCCGTCGTTCGGGACGTTGTGGATTGCTACCGGGCTGTGAGCAGCCTGCGCGCCAGTACCGACGGCATGTCGCGCCTGCCGTCGACGATCAGGTAGACGAAAACCTGTTTGCCGCTGATTCGGTAGATGACACGGTAGGGTTTGAAGAACGTTTGCCGGTAATCCTTGATGCCGAGCGCGAGCAGTTCCTTGGGGTGGCTGCCGCGTTCGGGAAAACTGGAAAGGTTCTCTACCGTCTCCAGCAAACGATCCTGCACCGCGTCGGCGTTGGCCGGGCTGTCGGCATGAAAGATGTAGTCGTGAATCGACTCCAGATCCTGCTCGGCGCCCGCGGTGAGCAGGACTTCGTAGCGGGTCGCCATCAGGGGGCGGCGCGCTTTGCGCGCAGACGGGCGGTGACTTCGCCGACTGGACTGAGCTTGCCTGCGGCGATTTCCTGATTGCCCAAGGCGAGGATTTTCAACAACGCCAAGGTTTCCTGCGTTTCCTCGAACGAGGCCACGTCTTGCAGGACGGCTCTCGCCTCGCCGTTTTGCGTGATTATCAAAGGCTCGCGCTGTTCGGAAAGATGCGCCAGCACTTCGGCGGCGTTGGCCTTGAGGTAGCTGATGGGTTTGACTTGCGACGAGTAGTGCACGTTGCGGCTTCCTGTGGCTTAGGGTGAACCGAATTTAGTCTTTTTACGGTTCTGGCACAAAGCATTTTTCCCCACGCTCAAAACGGCGCGTACAACGGAAACAGCGTCGTTTCCTCCCTTCTGATGCGGGTGGTGAGGAGTTTGACGATTTCGCCCAGGTCGGCGCGGAAGGTGACGAGGAGTTTGGGGTTGGCGGCGAGTTTTTCGTATTTGGCGAGGAAGGCGACGAGGTGTTTGCCGATGACGTCCATTTCCTGTTGCAGGGCGCGCAGCAGCGCGACGCTGAACGGGTCGGACTTCAGCGCGTGGTGCAGGTAGAGGTAGAGCTGCACTTTTTCGCTCAGCAGGTGGGCGCGCATCTCGCTGCCGAATTCGTGCAGGCAGGCGACGGCGGTGGTGAGGTAGCCGTCGTCGAAGGCGCGTTCGAGTTTGACCAGCAGGCGCAGCAGGCGTCGATGGTCGGCGGTGAGGCGAAAGACCAGTCTGGCGTCGTAGGGGATTCTGGTGCCGGGGGCGCAGGGGGCGGAATTCCGCTGCACGGGGCTTCGGGCGGGGAAGATGCCCTTCGCCCCGTGCTCGCCTTTGTTATTTCTGCCAAGCAGGCGTTGCAGAATGCCCATTTCGTCTCCTCCGTTGGGGGTTGGGGGTGGCCCGGTAGGGTCTGCGATATGGGTGCGTGGATGATCGCGGTTGGTTCGCGGCGTCGCCAATGAATTGTGAAAATTGCCCGCATAGCCGACCGCTATGAGTCGACCCGCCGCCGCTCGCCCGGTGCGGGGGCGTTCCATCCGCTATAATCCCTGCCCTTTCATTGCATATATTTCTCATGAGCGCCGACCCCAAGATTCCGCTGACTTCGTTGCTGCGCGACGCCCTCAAGAGCGTCGCGCCCGACCACGCCGACGTCGCCATCCTGCTGGAGCGTCCGCGTCAGGCCGGACACGGCGATTTCGCCACCAACCTCGCCATGCAACTGGCCAAGGCGCTGAAGCGCAATCCGCGCGAACTCGCCGCGCTGCTGCTGGCCGAACTGCCGGCCTCGCCGCTGGTGGAGAAGGCGGAAGTGGCGGGCGCCGGGTTCATCAACTTCACGCTCGCAGCGGGTGCGAAAACGGCGGTGGTGGGCGAGGCGCTGGCGCTCGGCAAGGATTGGGGGCGCGGCGCGGCCAAGGGCGTCAAGGCGCAGGTGGAATTCGTTTCCGCCAATCCCACCGGGCCGCTGCACGTCGGACACGGGCGCGGCGCGGCTTACGGCGCTTCGCTCGCCGAAGTGCTCGCCTTCGCCGGGTACGATGTCAGCCGCGAGTATTACGTGAACGACGCCGGGCGGCAGATGGACATCCTCGCCCTGTCGACGTGGCTGCGTTATCTGGCGCTTTTCGGCGTCGAAGTGGAATTCCCGCCCAACGCCTATCAGGGCGACTACGTGGTGGAGATGGCGCGCGATTTGCGCGTCGCGCACGGCGAACGTTTCTCGCACTACCGCGCCGCCGACGTGCTGGCGGACACACCCGGCCTGCCCCCGGCGGAGCGCGACGACAAGGACGCCAAGGCGCAGCGCGAGGCGCATCTCGATGCCCTCATCGCCAACGCCAAGCGCCTGCTCGGCGAGGATTACCCGTTCGTGCACGGCTTCGCGCTCAACGAACAACTCGGCGATTGCCGCGAGGATTTGCAGGAATTCGGCGTGCGCTTCGACAAATGGTTCTCCGAACGCAGCCTGTTCGACACCGGCATGGTGGAGCGCGCCGTCGCGAAGCTCGCCGCCGCCGGGCACGTCTACGAGCAGAACGGCGCGAAGTGGTTTCGCTCCTCGGCCTTCGGCGACGAGAAAGACCGCGTCGTGCAGCGCGAAAACGGCATCTATACCTATTTCGCCTCCGACATCGCCTATCACCTCAACAAGTACGAACGCGGCTTCGACCGCATGATCGACATCTGGGGCGCCGACCATCACGGCTACGTGCCGCGCGTCAAGGGCGCCATCGCCGCGCTCGGTCTGCCGCCGGAGAAGCTCGACGTGGCGCTGGTGCAGTTCGCGGTGCTCTACCGCGACGGGCAGAAAACCTCGATGTCGACGCGCGCCGGCGAATTCGTCACCCTGCGTCAGTTGAGGAACGAAGTCGGCAACGACGCCTGCCGCTTCTTCTACGTGCTGAGGAAGAGCGACCAGCACCTCGATTTCGACCTCGACCTCGCCAAGAGCCAGAGCAACGACAATCCGGTCTATTACGTGCAATATGCCCATGCCCGCGCCTCGTCGGCGTTACGAAAATGGGGCGGGGTCGAGGCCGATTTGACCGGCGTCGACACCGGCGTGTTGCAGAGCGAGCGCGAATTGGGGCTGTGCGCGCGGCTGTCGGCGTTTCCCGAAGTCGTGCAGGGCGCGGCGGCGGATTACGCGCCGCATCAGATCGCGTTCTACCTGCGGGAACTGGCGGCGGATTTCCATAGCTGGTACAACGCCGAACGGATGCTGGTCGAGGAAGAAGCCGTCAAGCTCGCGCGTCTGGCGCTGGCCGCCGCCATCCGCAACACGCTCGCCAACGGGCTGGCGCTGCTGGGCGTTTCGGCGCCGGCGGCGATGTAATCCAATTTGAATTTGAATCAGTCGAACCCAACGGAGTTTTCTCGTGAGTCGCAAACGTAGAACCGCACAACGTCGCTCCCCGTCGCATTCGCACGGCGGCACCATTCTTGGCGTGTTCGTGGGCATGATTCTCGGCGCGGCGATCGTCGCCATCGCGGTGTGGTTCTTCAACCGTGGCGACAATCCGTTCAGCCAGAACGCCACCTCGGTGCAAGGGCCGACGACGGAACAGGAAGTGACCGCGCTGCCGGGCAAACCGGGCGACCGTCCGGTGGAAAAGCCGGATTTCACCTTCTTCAACACCTTGCCGAAAGGCGAAAGCGCGCCGCTCGGCATGCCCTCGCCGCCGCAGACGCAGACCCCCACGCCCACGCCGGTCGGCACCCCGGCGGCGCCGATTCCAACGCCGCCGCAACAACCGCCCGCCAAAGCGGTCTATCTGCAACTGGCTTCGTTCGAGAACGCCGAACAGGCCGACGACCTCAAGGCGCAACTGCTGCTGATGGGACTCGAACCCGTGACGCAGCGGGCGCAACTGCCGGACGGTCGCGTCGTGCATCGCATCCGCGTCGGCCCGTTCTCCAACCGCGAGGACGTGAAAGCGATGCGCGCCCGTTTGACTTCCAACGGCTTCAACGCCGAGGAAGTTTCCGCCAACTGACACGGGGAGTTTCAGCATGAACCGTCGTGATGTCCTTCAACAACTTGGCGCGCTGGCCTTGCTCGCCGGCTCCGCCGGGCGCGCGTTGGCGCAGGGGCAGACCTACACGCTGGTGGAGCCGCCCGTGCCCACCGACGCGCCGGGCAAAATCGAAGTGCTCGAATTCTTTCACTACGCCTGCCCGCACTGCCACGACTTCGACCCGCTGCTGCGGGGATGGTTGAAAAAGCTCCCCGCCGACGTCGCCTTTTCGCGCGTACCCGCCATCTGGAACAGCCAGTTGAAGAATCTGGCGCGCGTCTATTACGCCTTGCTGGTCACCAAACATCTCGACGCCCTGCACGAAAAGGTTTTCGTCGCCGTGCAGCAAGAGCGCGAACGTTTGTACGAGGAAGATAGCCTGCGGGAGTGGATTGGTCGCCAGAAGGGCGTCGACGTCAAGGCGTTCATGGAGGTCTACAAGTCGTTCGGGGTCAACGCCTCGGTGGGGCGCGCCGAACAACTGGCGCGCGCCTATAAGCTTGACGGCGTGCCGCTGCTGGCGGTGGGCGGGCGCTATCTGACTTCCGCCTCGATGGCGGGCAACAGCCATGAAGCCGCGCTCAAGGAAGTCGACCGTCTGATTGAAAAGGTGCGTCGTGGCTGACGACGGCGGCGAACGCCGCGTACATCAACGTTTCGTCGCCCGCCTGCACGGCGAGCCGTGCTTCTGGGCGCTGGTCGGGCAGCAACGTCTGCCGCTCAACGATCTGTCGCTGAAAGGCTTGTCGATTCCGGCGCAACCCAATCTCCCCAAGGGGACGCAATTCGATTTCACCCTGCAACGCGAAGGCGTCCCCGACGCCGTGCGCGGTCGCGCCGAAGTCACGGGAGTATTCGGCAACGCCGCCGGCTGTCGCATCGTCGGCTTCGAGGCCGACGACGCCGAACGCCTGCAGGAATGGCTGGTAACCCACGTCATCCGCAGCGCCACCGTGCGCATCACCGAAAAAGACGCCGCCGCCATCGTCGCCGGGCATTCGCTGGTGTAGGGGCGGGTTTGGGTATATCAGCATGTACTCGGGAGAGACGTTGATTCGCTGTCGTCTTGCTAGGTGAGCTTTTGCACAAAATCCCCAAGCGCATCCATCACCGCTTCGAAAGGCACATCCTTGGCGTAGTGGAACTCACGTCGGTACTTGCGCCAAATCTCGCGCAGGGGTTCGCTCTCATCAAGTGCAGCAAGGATGCCTTGATAGTCGGCGATTTCCTCCGTCGTGCCTCGATGATTCGCCGTCGCCGCCAGCGCCTCCCGTAACACCGCCACGTCGTAGTTTTTCATCGCGTGAAAGATGTACACGTCGTAGAAATCGCGCGGGCGGGTGCTGAACACGTTGCGACGCAAAATCGTTTCGATTTTCTCGGCCAGAATGGTTTCGATGTTGTAAGACCAGAGTTCGATGGTCTTGGCGTCATCCAGCATTCGCTTGAACCTCGTTTTCTGCGGCCCCGGTGTGATGGCGTCGCCCGCTGTGACGTCGATGGACAAGGGCGCTTCGATGACCCCAAAAGTCGCCGACAACGAAGCGCGATACCCGCCGTAAATGTCGTCGGGGCGAATCGGCTTCACGAGTCCAACCCGGAACAGAACATCATCGTCCGCAGGCATCGCACAAACCGCTGCGAGCGCCTTCCGAATGTTCGCCTCGTCGAGCGGCAGGTTTCGCACCGTCGTATCGAGATCCATCGTCGAACGCGCGTCCAACCCGACCAAGGCTGCGACGAGCACGCCGCCCTTCAGAATGAACTTGTCCCGGTACGGCGAGTTGGCAAGCCGCTCCAGAAAGCACTCGAACAGATAGTTTTGCAGCAGCGCCTGCGCCGAGAGCTTCTTTTCCTTCGCCAGATTCCTGATGCGCGCCTTGATGCGCGTGGCGTCGCTCACAACAATATCTCCAGATACTGCTGCAACGTCTTGGTGAGCCGGAACGCCTCGGCGTAGCGCCTGAGTCGGTTGAGGTTCTTGTGCGACGCCGCGGCGTAGTTCTTCAATGCCGTGACGACGGTCTGTGCGTCGATGCGGCGCTTGTTTCGCAGGATGTCGCATACGGTGCGCTCGATGTCGTAGGCGCGCACCCGATGGCCCATTTTCGAGGGAAGAAGCACGACGCCAAGCTCGTGCAGGGCAGGTTTGACGTAATAAACCTTGAGATCGGCGGGGAAAGTGGCGGAAAGCTTGCAATCGCCTGGCAGCGTGATGGCGTGCCGCAACGGCGCGCGTTCTGCCATGTCGTGCAGGTAGAGCGCGGTCTCATGCGAATAAATCACGCGCGGCGCCCGTTGTTGCCAGACAAACAACTCGTCGGATGCAGCGCCGGGAAGCGCATATTGTCCCCGAGCGATGCGTTCGACCAGCCCATTGGCGGCAAGATTCGAGAGCATCGCCCGTGAAACGCCCGCACGTTCGGCGTCCGAAGAACGGATGATGCCGTCGTGCTCTGCGATGAGCGCCGTAAGAACGTCGAGGGTGGCCGTGTTCGTCTCCCGCTTTCCAAAACTACCGAAAATATATCTTTTATCGGTATCTTTGCAAAGTCGCTCCGCAACCTACCGCCGCGACACCAGCCACACCCCGCCAATCACCAGCACCGCGCCAAAGAACTGATTCCACCCGAACGGCTCGGCCAGAATGACCCAGCCGAGCGCGATGGTGATGACCGGGCCCATCGTGCTGGTCATCGACACCGGGCCGGCGCCGATGCGGCGGATGGCTTCCGATACCATCCATACCGGCGCCACCGTCGATACCGCCACCATGACGAGCAGAATCGCCCAGACCTGCCACGGCTGCGCGAATATCGAGTCGAGCGGGCGCAGCGCCAGAAATTGCGCGATGCTGAACACGCAGGCGAAGGACGACGCCCACGCTGTCACTTGCAGCGAGCCGAGGCGACCGACCACGATGCCGTTGCCTATCAGGTAGAGCGCGTAGGCGATGGCGGCGGCGAACACCAGCGCGCTGCCTATCCACACTTCGTGCGCGGCGTCGCCGCTGACGCTGAGGTCGTGGCCGACGGCGAGGGCGATGCCGGCGTAGCAGAGCGCCAGCGCCGCCAAGGTTTTCAGGGTTATCGGCTTTTTGAGGAACAGCGCCGAGATGACGATGACCAGCGTTGGGTAGAGGAACAGAATCAGGCGCTCCAGACCGGCGGAGATGTGGTCGAGTCCGAGGAAATCGAGATAGCTCGACAGGTAGTAGCCGGTGAAGCCGAGCCACACCATCCACAGCCAGTCGCGCCCCTGCATCGGCGCGCGCTGCTCCTGCCGCGCGAACAGGCCAATCAACAGGTAGCACGGCAGCGCCAGCCCCATGCGCATTCCGAGCACGGTTTCGGCGTCGACGCCGTAGCGGTAGGCGAGTTTGACGAGGATGGCCTTGAAGGAAAAGCCGACGGCGCCCAGGAGAGCGAATAGAATGCCGATTTTGTAATTCGAGGCCGGGACGGAACGGGGCAAGGAAATCTCTCCGCGCTGAAAGCGCGCATCCTACGACCATTCCGCCGCGCTTCGCCATTGGCTCAAGTGCATTCACGATTGTTTCCCCGCTCCCTCGTCGATACCTGGCGCAATCCGGCGTTCGCCGCCTTTCTGCTCGCGCGCCTGATGGGGATGTTCGCCACCCAGATTCAGGCGGTGGTCATCGGCTGGCAGGTCTATGAATTGACCGCCGACCCGATGGCGCTGGCTTACGTCGGGCTGGCGCAATTCGTGCCGATGCTGATTCTGGTGCTGCCGGCGGGCGACGTCATCGACCGCGTCCCGCGCCGTCTGGTGTTGACCGGGAGTTGGCTGGTGGCGCTGTGCTGCGCGCTGGCGCTGTGGTGGCTCTCCGGCCACGCCGCCCGCGGCGAGGCGGGCAAGGCGGCGGCGCTCGCGGGGATTTACGCGACGCTGGTGTTCGTCGGCGGGGCGCGCGCCTTTTCCGGGCCGGCGCTGCAAAGCCTGTTGCCGCAAATCGTGCCGCGCGAACAACTGGCGCGCGCCATCGCCGCCAACAGTATGTTGATGCGCGTCGCCAGCATCGGCGGGCCGATGGTGGGCGGGGTGCTCTACGCCATCGGCGGCGGACGGCTGACCTACGCCGCCTGCGTCGTCTGTTTCGCGCTCGCCGTGGCGCTGCTGCGCCGGGTCGAGGTGCGCTACGCTTCGCCGCCCGCCGCCAACGTCGACGGCATGTGGCGACGGTTCGGCGTCGGCATCCGCTTCATCTTCAACCGCCCGGTCATCCTCGGCACCATCTCGCTCGACCTGTTCGCGGTGCTGTTGGGCGGCGTGGTGGCGCTCCTGCCCATCTATGCTTCTGACATTCTGCATACCGATTCCACCGGGCTGGGCGTGCTGCGCAGCGCCATCGCCATCGGCGAAGTGGGGGCGGCTTTCCTGCTCAATCTGTTCCCCTTCAACCGCGCGGTGGGCAAGCGCATGTTCCTTGCCGTGGCGCTGTTCGGCGCGGCGAATCTGGTGTTTTCGCTGTCGACGTGGTTCTGGCTGTCGTTCGCGGCGCTGATGGCGGCGGGCGCGGGCGACATGGTGAGCGTCTACGTGCGCGGCGCGCTGGTGCAGTTTTCCACCCCGGACGAGATGCGCGGACGGGTGAGCGCGGTGAACATGCTGTTCATCAGTTCGTCGAACGAATTGGGCGAATTCCGCGCCGGCACATGCGCGGCGTGGTTCGGCCCGGTGGCCGCCGCCGTATTGGGCGGCGCGTGCACGCTCGCCGTCGTCGCGGTGTGGATGCGCCTCTTTCCGGTGCTGTCGCGCGTCGACAAGTTCGAAGAAGCGGCGGAGGCGTCATGAGCCGCGCCCGTCTCGCCCGCCATCCCTTCCTCGCCCTCGCGCTGCTGGCGCTGGCGGCGCTCGCCGCGCTGGCGCTGGCGTTGGCGGTGGGCAGCATCGCGGTGCCGGCGCGCGAGGTGTTCGCCGCCCTCTTTGGCGACGGCGGCGGAACCGGCGCGGCGGTGGTGCGCGAATTGCGCCTGTCGCGCGCGCTGGCCTGCTTCGCCAGCGGCGGTCTGCTGGCGCTGGCCGGGACGCTGATGCAGGTGTTGTTGCGCAATCCGCTCGCCGACCCCTACATCCTCGGCGTCTCCGGCGGCGCGGCGGTGGGGGCGCTCGCCGCCGTCGTGCTCGGCTTCGCCGCGCCGTGGATGGACGCCGCCGCGCTCGTCGGGGCGTTGGCGGCGATGCTGGCGGTGTTCGGCCTCGCGCACGGCGACGGCAGTTGGACGCAGACGCGCCTGCTGCTCACCGGCGTCATCGTCGCCGCCGGTTGCGGCGCGGCGATTACCCTGATGCTGGCGCTGGCGCCCGCCGCGCAGGTGCGCTCGATGCTGTTCTGGCTGATGGGCGACGCCAGCGCGGCGAACCGTCCGTGGCCGGCGCTCGTGGTGTTGGCGGTGGGCTTGGCGGCGGCGCTGCCGTTCGGGCGCGACCTCAACGTGCTGGCGCGCGGCCAGTTGAGCGCGCAGGCGCTCGGCGTCGACACGCGCCGGCTGCGGCGCGGGTTGTACGTGCTGGCGTCGCTGTTCACGGCGGTGGCGGTGACGCTGGTCGGCACCGTCGGCTTCGTCGGACTCGTGGTGCCGCACCTGACGCGCCTCGTGCTCGGCAACGACCAGCGCGTGCTGATGCCCGCCTCGGCGCTGGCCGGCGGCGCGCTGCTCACCGTCGCCGACACGCTGGCGCGCACGGTCATCGCGCCGCGTCAGTTGCCGGTGGGCGTGCTCACGGTGCTCATCGGCGTGCCGGTCTTCCTCTTTCTGCTGGCGCGCAACGCGCGCGGCCAAACGCGATGAGCGCCCCCGCACTCGCCGCCGAACTCGTCTGCCCGCAGCCGTGGCCGGACGCCGCGCTGCCGCTGCTCGCCGCGCGCGGGCTGTCGATTGCGCTCGGCGGACGCGAACTGTGCCGCGCCTTCGATTTCGCCGTGCGCGCCGGGCAATGCGTGGCGATTCTCGGTCGCAACGGCGCCGGCAAGACGACCCTGCTGCACGCGCTCGCCGGCCTGCACGACGAAGGCAGCGCCGCCACGGTGCGCGGCGAAGTGCGTTTCGGCACGCGTCCGTGCGCGGCGTGGCCGCCCCTGCAAGCGGCGCGTTTTCGCGGCCTGCTGCCGCAGCATCGCGCCTCGCCCTTCGCCGCCACGGTGTTGGAGACGGTGTTGATTGGCCGCCATCCCCACTTGGGGCGTTGGGGTTGGGAAGGCGAAGCCGATGCCGCCATCGCCCGCGCCGCGCTGGCGGCGGTCGGCCTGCAAGGCTTCGACGACCGCGACCTGCGCGCGCTCTCCGGCGGCGAACAACAGCGCGTCGCCCTCGCCACCCTGCTCACGCAAACCCCGCGCCTGCTACTGCTCGACGAACCCTTGAACCATCTCGACCTGCACCATCAAATCGCCACCCTGGAACTGCTCGCCGCGCTCGCCGCCGCCGGTCGCGGCGTCGTGATGGTGCTGCACGACCTCGACATGGCCGCCCGCTACGCCGACAGCATCGTTCTCCTCGACGGCGCCGGCGGCGTCACCGTCGGCTCCCGCGACGAGGTGCTCACCGAGGCAACCCTGAGCCACGCCTTCGGCCATCCGCTGCAACGTTGCGAGGTGGCGGGGAAAACGGTGTTTTTGCCGTGAATTTCAGCCCCAGATTTCCTTCGGCGCCAGCAGGCGTTCGACCGGCTGGTCGAACATCAGGTGTTCGTCCACGATGACGCGGGCGTCTTCGGGTTTGACGCCGAGGTACATGACGCCTTCGGGCCAGACGACGACCGTCGGGCCTTGGTCGCAGGGGCCCATGCAGCCGGTGTCGGTGAGCAGGAAGCCCTTGTCCCACAGTTCGAGTTTGGCGAATTCGTCCAGAAACGCCTGATAGACCGCCGCGCCGCCACGGTCGGCGCAGCCGCAGCCGCGCGGGTGGTCTTGCGGGCGGCGCTGCACACAGACGAGGATGTGCTTCTTGGGTTTGCCGTGCATGTCGTGCTCCTTGGGGTCGATGGTAAGGGAACATATAGCAAACAACGCGCCAGCGTGAAATAACGCACGAACGACGAAGAATCGCGGCGGCGCGGCGATTCGGGCTTGTCGGGTTTACGACAGGCGCGGAAATTGCTGCTGCAAGGGGCGATGTTTCCCGCACGCATGGAGTTCGCCAATCATGAAGAAAGCCGCCGCCCACGTCGTCGTCGAGCCGGCCACCGAAGCCGACATTCCGGCGCTCATCGGCTTGCTGGACATTCTGTTCTCCATCGAGCAGGACTTTCACCCCGACGCCGACAAACAG
>JAISSY010000022.1 GCA_031272995.1 Azoarcus sp. | reverse complement strand
AAAAGCCCCGGTTTTGCCGGGGCGAAGGAGGGATGGGTTTGGTGGGCTTACCAGCCGCGGCCGTGGCCTTGTCTTGGCGCGCGGCGGGGAGGCGGGGGCGGCGCGCGGTGCGCGGGCTGGTAACGCGGGCCGGCGTCGTAATAGACCGGGGCGCTTTGTACGGTCACATGCGGCACGGTCGCGGCGATAATCGCGGCCGGCAGCACCAGCGGCGCCAAAAGCAGGTCGCGCACGATGTTGTTGTGGCCGGAGGCCGAAGCCGGGGTGGCGATGGCGGCGCCCGCGATGAGCAGACTGGCGGCGGCGGCGCGAGAGAATTTGCTGACGTTCATCATGTTCTCCTTTGGGTTTGGGTTGCCGGTCGAACCGGTTTGTCCCGTCTTGAACATGGCCGCACGATACCGCCCGCGAGCGCCGCAATCTTGTCGGCGGTGTATTGAAAAGTATGCGTTTGTAGGATGCCGAAGGCGCAAACAAGCGCGCCACTAGTGTCGGTTCGATGGCACCGAAACGGTGCATAACTTGCCGCCGTAATCGGGCAAGGACGGGCGCGCAATCGCTCGTGGGCGTGACATGCCATAGTAGTTGCGCACCGAAACTGTGGATAACTTGGTGGAAAACTGTCGTGACTTCCTTGGCAGCCCGTGACAAATTCCCGCGCCTAAAAATAGTGCAATGTATTGACGTATGAAGTCGACAACGGTCGTGGCCGATGTCCGACCGGTCGGTTTTGGCCGTGTGGCAGGGGCGGCGTCAAAGCACGGCGGCGCTTTCTTCCGCGTGCGGCGCAGGGTCGAGGTTCGCGATTCCCGCCATCGTGCGCTGGAAGTAGCAAACCACCAGCGCGAGGAAATCTTCGTGCAGGGTCAGCGAGACTTCGTTCGTGGTCGGCGAGTAATCGCAGGAAACGACCGCCGGGCAGTCGCGGCGCGAGCCTTGTTCGTTCGGTTCGTAAATCGCGCGCACGGCCGAGAGGCATTGCAGGCTTTCGATGACGCACAGGGTTTCGATGCGGCCGTCGAGGCTGCCGGCGAGCGCCTTCAGACTCTCGGTCACCAGATTGCGGTTGCCGGTCAGGGATTCGAGCATGTCGGTCATGCCGGTCATGACTTCGGTCATGTAGGCGCAGATTTCGTCGACGTTGAAACGCTCGGTGCGTCTGGCCTCGGTCGTGAAAATGGAGAGCAGGTAAAGCGCCAGAATCAGGTCGAACTCGTCGAGACGGGCATGAGAGTAAAGAACGACCGGACGTTCGGCTTCGTCCCTGCAAACAAAGGTGTGCGCCGTTCTCGGCAGATCCATGTCCATCGCTTCGTCTCCCTTGAACATACTGTAAGCGAGGTGGAACGAGGGGGCGTCGGCATTCCGTCACGACCCTTTCACGAGGTCTCGGCGCGACGCCCGCTTTATGCGGATGGGTTTGTTACATTCTCTGACAAACCGTAACAGTCCTGTAACACCGGTAGTGTTAGGTTAAACGTCCCTACAGCATGACTGCCATGCTCGCTGCGCCCATTTCGGGCGCGCCCGCGGGAATGCAGGAGGAATTTTTCTCGATGTTTCGACCGCTTTTGTTCTCGTCCCTGATCGCCAGCGCCGTCGTGATTTTTTGTGGCGCAATCTTTTGGGCGGCGAAGTGGCCCGCTTCCTACCATCGTGTCGCGGCGGGGATAGGCAGCGCGCAATCGCAGTACCTCATCGGCGTCGACCTCATCCGCGAGGGGAAAACGACGCCGGCGCGATTCTTTGAAGGCGTCGAATACGTCCAGCGCGCCAGCGAGCAGGGGCACGTCAAGGCGGCGCGCGTGCTCGCCGATTTGGCGCTCGAAAACGGCGAGATCGACAGGGCGCTCGGACTCTATCAGGAGGCGAGCCGGCGCGGCGACAGCGACGCCGTCATGGCTTTGTCCAACATTTTCAGTTCGTTCGCGTCGCCGCCTTATCCGGGCGTCGCCAAGGACGACGAACGCGCGGAACGCTACGCGGGATTCATCAAACGCTTTTATTTCGGCGGCGAATGCTGGCCGGTCGACAACTTCGACGAGATTTTCCCGTTGCCGCCGTTTTCCTTGCCCTCGCGTGAAGAACAGGACAGATTAAGAAAAGAGGGCTGCCGACCCCGCGCCGGGTGGTTCGGATTTCCGTAGCCGGACTGGCGCATAATTTGGCGGCATTGATTGCAAATCATCGAGAGGAAGCCATGTCTTGCCTGAGCGCGTTCCTTGGCCGCAGCCTGTCTTTGTTGTTGCTCGCGTGCCTGCTCGGCGTCGCCGTCGAAGCGCCCGCCGCCCCCAAAACCTTGCGCCCGTTCGCGTCCGAAAAGGAACTGAACGATTGGGTCGAACGGAAAAAGGCCGCTTACGAGGAATGGCAGAAAGAAGAACAGGCGAAGCGGCAAAACAGAAGGAAGATAAGCGCCACGATTGATTTGGACTCCGTGCAGGAGTCCGTCGCAATCCCGGATTCACCCCCGCTTGCGGCTGCGGTCGCCGCTACTGCGGCAAGTGCTGCGCCGGCCGCCGAATCGGTCACCAACACCCAGACCGCCGGCGTGGACGAGGGCGGCATCGTCAAGGCGCATGGCGACCACCTCGTCATCCTGCGCCGGGGGCGGCTCTTTACGGTGCGAATCGGCGGCGGCGACCTCGCGCCGGTCGACAAGATCGACGCTTTCGCGCCCGGTTCGAGCGGGCGGGCGTGGTACGACGAAATGCTGATTTCCGGCAACACCGTTGTCGTCATCGGTTACAGCTACGCCAAGGGCGGCAGCGAAATCAATCTGTTCGACATCGACGCCAAGGGACGACTCACCTATCGCTCGACCTACGTGCTGCGTTCGAACGATTACTACTCGTCGCGCAACTACGCCAGCCGCCTGATCGGCGACAAGCTCATTTTCTACACGCCGCTTTATCTCAACTTCCGTGGCGACCCTTTCATCGGTTTTCCGGCCATTCGCAGTTGGACGCCCAAAGAGGAAAACGTCGAGTTCAAGCGCTTGGCGCCCGCGACGCGCATCTATCGCGCCGCCGACGATCTCGACCACCGGGGCGGCATCGCGCTTCACACCATCGAGACCTGCAAGATCGGCGACGGTCGGCTCGATTGTTCCGCGATGGCGGTGCTCGGCCCGGCGGGGCGCGAGTTCTACGTCGCGAAGGACGCGGTCTACGTGTGGTCGGCGCCCTTGCGACGCTTCTCCGCTGCCGGCGAACTTCCCGTTTCCGCGTCGGTGTTCCGGCTGCCGCTCGACGTCGGCAAGGCGCCGACGGCGCTAAAGACTTGGGGCAGCCCCATCGACCAGTTCTCGTTTCTGGAGAGCGCCGACGGCTATCTCAACGTGCTGCTGCGCGCCGAGGGGCCGATTGCCTCGATGTGGGCGTCGGAGAAGGGCAGCCAGAATCTGGCCTTCCTGCGCGTGCCGCTCGCCGCGTTCGGCGACGGCACGACGAGCGCGCCGAACGACGCCTATCATCCGCTGCCCGCCGTTCCTTTCGGCAGTCTGCAAAACCGTTACGTCGGCGATTACCTCGTTTATGGCGGCGGTCAGACGTGGTGGCGCAGCGAGGGCATCCAGCGCAATCTGGGCGCCGGCATCCTCGATTGGAAGCGTCCCGAAAGCGCGCGCAAGTTCGATTTGCCGCACAGCGTCGACCGCATCGAGGCGTTGGGCAAGGCGCCGCTCATCGTCGGCGGCGAGGAAAAGAACCTGCATTTCAGCGCTCTCGACGTCAGCGGCGGCGACGCGCTGCAAGTGAAGGTCGCCGGCAGTTTCGTGCTGCCGGACGCGGCGCAGGGCGAAACCCGCAGCCACGGTTTCTTCTACAAGCCCGACGCCGACGCGAAAGACGGTACGAGCGGCCTGCTCGGCCTACCTTTCGTCGGCGGCGGCACCAGCGGCTGGCGGCAACTGATGAGCGCGTCCAACGGCGTCGTGTTCCTGCGCAACGAGCGTTTGCAACTCACCAAACTCGGCGCCCTGACCGCGACGGTGGGCAGCACCGCAGACGACGACTGCAAGGCGTCCTGCGTCGACTGGTACGGCAACTCGCGGCCGTTGTTCGTCGCCGGGCGCGTCTTTGCGCTCATGGGCTACGAAATCGTCGAAGGCAAAATCGCCGCCGACAAAATCGCCGAAACCCGCCGCATCGAATTCCTGCAGAGCCAGAACGTCTGGAACCGGCTGAAAGGGAAGTGAGGCGGCGGGTGTTCGCGTTATTTGCCGAACGGCATCGGTCGCGGCGTGTCGTTGGACGACGGCGGCAGATGGGGAAGCTCGAACGCGGGCTGTTTGCCGGTCAGGGTCTTGAGGAAGGCGACGATGTCGGCGACCTCCTTGTCGGTGAACTTGCGCCCCAGTTGCAGCTTGCCCATCGTCGTCACCGCCTTTTCCAGCGTGTCGGCTTCGCCGTCGTGGAAGTAGGGGTAGGTGAGTTCGACGTTGCGCAGCGTCGGCACCTTGAAGTTGAAACGGTCGGCGTCGTCGCCGGTCACGCCCTCGCGGCCGGTGGCGGGATTGGCGGTGACGTAGGGTTCGACCACGCCCATTTTCTGGAACGAGGTGCCGCCCGCCGCCGGGCCGTTGTGGCAGGCGACGCAGCCGCTGTCGCGGAACAACTCGTAGCCGGCCAGTTCGCGCTTGTTGAGCGCCTTGTCGTCGCCTTTCAACCACTGGTCGAATCTGGAGTCCGGCGTCACCAGCGTTTCCTCGAAAGCGGCGATGGCCTCGGTGACGCGACCGATGTCGATGCCGCCGGAGCCGAACACCGTCTTGAATTCGGCGACGTAGCCCGGAATCGACTTCAGGATGCCAACCGCGATTTCGTGCGTGGACGCCATCTCTTTCGGATTGGCGATCGGGCCGCCGGCCTGCGCTTTCAGGTCGGCGGCGCGACCGTCCCAGAACTGCGCGATGGCGAGGCTGGAGTTGAGCACGGTCGGCGAATTGATTGGCCCTTGCTGCCAGTTGTGGCCGATGGAAGTCTTGAGATTGTCGGAGCCTCCCATCGACAGGTTGTGGCAGAAATTACAGGAAATCGCCCCCGAGCGAGACAGGCGGGGGTCGAAAAAGAGCTTCTTGCCCAGTTCGACCAGCGCCGGGTTCTTCGCCACCGGCGCCGCAAGGGGTTGAATAGGCTCGTCGGTGCGTTCCGCCGCGAAGGCAACACTTCCACAAGCCACGGTCAGGGCGACCGCAGCCATCAATGCTGACGGGTTCATCGTCTCCTCCTCTCGTTGTCGGAAAATGAAGATGGCCGTGTCCGGTCTCCTCATCTCTTGTTTTGTCATATTCTAGAAAAGCGTTCGGGTTGTGCAAATGGCTGATTTTCGTGGTTTGGATAGCCCCGGTTTATGACGACGTCTATGTGTGACGCAGTGCCGCGCGGCAAACTTTTCCTTGCTTCCAAAGCGTTCAAAATTGTTTGACACCCCCCTTTCGCAAGCTATAATGCGTGGCTTCGCGTTTGGAGGGGTTACCCAAGCGGTCAACGGGTCCGGACTGTAAATCCGGCGGCACAGCCTTCGAAGGTTCGAATCCTTCCCCCTCCACCAAGATCGAGGTGGAGCGCGGCTTGGCGGTGGTTGACCATTGTTGGGCGAGGGCGGGTGTAGCTCAATGGTAGAGCAGAAGCCTTCCAAGCTTATGACGAGGGTTCGATTCCCTTCACCCGCTCCAGTGGTACAGGTTTCGGGCGCCCATGTAGCTCAGTGGTAGAGCACTCCCTTGGTAAGGGAGAGGCCACGTGTTCAATCCACGTCATGGGCACCATCTGGGTTTGTTCGTCAGGGATGGCGGTCGGTTCGCCGAGCCGCGCTTCCGGTTCTGGGTTCTGTTGAAAAGGTGTCGATATGGCTAAAGGAAAGTTCGAGCGCACGAAGCCGCACGTCAATGTGGGTACGATCGGACACGTTGACCACGGCAAGACCACGCTGACTGCTGCGATTACGCTGGTGCTGTCGAGGAAGTTCGGCGGCGAGGCGAAGGCTTACGATCAGATCGACGCGGCGCCGGAAGAAAAGGCGCGCGGCATCACGATCAACACGGCGCACGTCGAGTATGAGACCGCCACGCGGCACTACGCGCACGTCGACTGCCCGGGGCACGCCGACTACATCAAGAACATGATTACCGGCGCGGCGCAGATGGACGGCGCCATTCTGGTGGTGTCCGCCGCCGACGGCCCGATGCCGCAAACGCGCGAACACATCCTGCTCGCGCGTCAGGTGGGCGTGCCGTACATCATCGTGTACATGAACAAGTGCGACATGGTCGACGACCAAGAGTTGCTCGA
>JAISSY010000087.1 GCA_031272995.1 Azoarcus sp. | reverse complement strand
ATCAATAATCCATCAGGCTGGCGCAGGTCTCCTCGCGCCCGGTGATCTTGCTGAAACTGGCGAGCCGGGCGCGCACGAATTCGTTCGAGATTTTTTCGTTGGCGCAGTATTCGCGCAGGTTGATGGCGGTGGCCATGTTTTGCGCCGCCGCCACCGTCATGGCGACCGCCATGAACATATAGCGCGAGTTGTCGCGCCATGCGGGCTTGTCGGTCGTGGCTTGCGGCGTCGGCTTCGGAGCGGGCGCGGGAACCTCGTCGGTTTGCTGCGCCGCGAGCGGCGAGGCGAACAGTAACAATGACAGTGCAATCACGAACGAAATACGCGTGGTCATGACGTCTCTCCCAAGTTGCGGCCTTTCCTTTGATTGGCCCACTTGAGTCAACGGCCGTCGCTGTGCCGACTTGAGTCCGTTCGTCCCACCCCGCGTGACAATTTCAACCCATTGCCGACCACCAGCAGACTCGCGCCCACGTCGGCGAAAACCGCCATCCACATGGTGGCGTGACCGAACACCGCCAGCAGCAGAAAAACGAGCTTGATGCCGAGCGCCAGCGCGATGTTCTGCCACAGCACGGCGACGGCGCGGCGCGACAGGCGAATCGTCTCCGGCAAGCGGCGCAGGTCGTCGTTCATCACCACCACGTCGGCGGCTTCCATGGCGATGTGCGCGCCCGCCGCGCCCATGGCGAAGCCGATGTCGGCTTTCGCCAGCGCCGGGGCGTCGTTGATGCCGTCGCCGGTCATCGCCACGACGCCGAAGCGGCGCTGGAGTTCGTCGATGGCAGCGAGCTTGTCAGCGGGCAAGAGATTGGCGCGCACTTCGTCGATGCCCGCCTGCGCGGCGACGGTGCGCGCGGTGGCGAGGTTGTCGCCGGTGAGCATCACCGGCGCGACGCCGAGGGCGCGCAGTTCGGCCACCGCTTCGACGCACGAGGGTTTGAGGGTGTCGGCGACGGCGCAAATCGCCAGCACGCCGCTCTCGTCCGCGAGCAGCGTCGTCGTGCGGCCCTGCTCTTCGTGCGCCGCCAGTCGCGCGGCGAGCGCCGGGCTGGCGAGGCCGAGTTCCTCGACCCAACGCCGATTGGCGAGCCGGTAGAGACGCCCGTCGAGCGCGCCCTGCACGCCTCGCCCGGCGGCGGCGCTGAAATCCGCGACTTCGCGGGCATTCGCCGACAGGCCAGCGGCGACGGCTTTCGACACCGGATGGTCGGAACGCGCCGCGAGGCTCTTGGCGAGGGCTTGCAGCGTCTCCAGACAGAGGCGCTCGACGACCGCCTCGAAAGCGACAAGTTTGGGATGCCCGGTAGTGACGGTGCCTGACTTGTCGAGCGCCACTGCACGGATGCGGCGCGCCGCTTCCAGATACGCGCCGCCCTTGATGAGAATGCCGCGCCGCGCCGCGAAGGTGAGTCCGCTCACCAGCGTCACCGGGGTCGAAATCACCAGTGCGCACGGGCAGGAGATGACCAGCAGCACCAGCGCCCGGTAGAGCGATTCGAGCCAGCCCCGCTCCAGCAACAGCGGCAGGGCGAGCGCCACCGCGAGCGCGACGACGAACACCGCCGGGGTATAGATGGCGGCGAAGCGGTCGACGAAACGCTGCATCGGCGCGCGCGCCGCCTGCGCCTGTTCGACCGCGCGGGCGATGCGCGCCAGCGTGCTGTCGCAGGCCGGCGCGCTGGCGCGCATTTCCAGTTCCGCCGCCTGATTTATCGTGCCGGCGTAAAGCTCGTCGCCCGCCTGTTTGTCGACCGGCAGACTCTCGCCCGTGACCGGCGACTGGTCGACCGCGCCCTGCCCGCCCGTCACCACGCCGTCGAGCGGCACGCGCTCGCCCGGCCCCACCCGCAGCGTCGCGCCGACCGGAATTTCCGCCAGCGCCCGCCGCGTCCATGCGCCGTCCGCGTCGCGCATCTCGGCGCTTTCCGGCGCCAACGCCAGCAGTTCGGCGACCGCGCCGTGCGCGCGCCCCACCGCCCGCGCCTCGATGGCTTCGGCGATGGCGTAGAGCGCCATCACCATCGCCGCTTCCGGCCACTGTCCGATGACGAACGCGCCGCTGACCGCCACCGTCATCAGCGCCTCGATGTTGAGCCGCCCATGTCGCAACGCCCGCAGCCCCGCGCCATAAACCGAAAACCCGGCCAACCCGATGGCGCTCGCCGCCAGCGCCATGCCCGCTACCGTGGCGACCCGGTTCTCCGGCGCGACGAAATCGAGCATTTCCGCCGCCAGCGCCACGACGAGCGCCACCGCCATCCGCCGCCACGAAGGTTCGCCGCCGCCCTCGCAACCGCAAGCGCCGTGACCGTCGTCGCCCTCATGCGCACAGGCGCGGCGAGACGCTTCGTCCGTGGAGTTCTTTTCCTGCGGGGGCTGTGGGGATGCCATCGCTTTCCTCCTTATCGTGCGGAGGATTGGAAACCCTGTAGCGGCTCAAGAGTCAAGCAGCTTTCAAGCGGAATAGACGACTTCCACCGCCTCCGGCGACAGCCACGCGCGCAGGCTTTGCAGCAAATCGTCGTCGGGGCGCACTTTCCATTCCCCGCCGAGCGGCACTTCGCCCACGGCGCGGGCGTTGCGGTAGCTGATTTTCACCGGGCAGGCGCCGCCGCGGAAAGGCGTGAGCAGCGCGTGCAGGCGTTGCGCGGCGTCGCCGTTCAGGCGGTCGGCGTCGAGCCTGAGGCGCAGGCCGCGGGCGTGGCGGGCGCGGGCTTCGGCGAGCGTCGACAGCTTGTCGGCGACGATGCGCAGGCCGCCGGAGAATTCGTCGTCGCTCACCTTGCCTTCGACCACCAGCACTTCGTCGACCTTGATGCGGTCGCGGTTGGCTTCCTGCACTTCGGAATAGACGATGACTTCGCGCGGGGCGGTGCCGTCGTCGAGCAGCACGAAAGTCATCTTGCCGCGCGCGCCCATCTTGCTGCGCGTCTCCATCACCACGCCGGCCAGCGTCACCGGCTCGCGCGAGGCGGCGAGCGCCGCCAACGGCTGGCGCACGATGCGCCGCACTTCGTCGGCAAAGGCGTGGAAGGGGTGGCCGGAGAGGAAGAAGCCGATGGCGAGTTTTTCTTCCTTCAGGCGTTGGCGCTCGCTCCACGGCGGCACGGCGACGAACTCCACCGCCGCGCCCGCCGCTTCCGGCACGTCATCGAACAGCCCCCCTTGCAGCGCGTGGGCGGCGGCCTGTTCGGCGGCGTCGATGGCCAGCGCCACCGTCGCCATCGTCTGGGCGCGGTCGCGTCCGGCGTGGCCGGGCAACTCGTCCATCGCCCCGGCGCGAATCAGCGCCTCGACGACGCGGCGGTTCACCTGCCGACGGTCGACGCGGGCGCAGAAGTCGAACAAATCGTGGAACGCGCCCGCCTCGCGCGCGGCGAGTATCGCCCGCACGGCGGGTTCGCCGACGCCCTTGACCGCGCCGAGCCCGTAGCGAATGGTCTGGCGGTCGACGGGCACGAAGCGGTAGTCGGAGGCGTTCACGTCCGGCGGCAGCACTTTGATGCCGTTTTTCAGCGTGTCCTCGTGGAACACCTTGATGGTGTCGGTGTTGTCGAGGTCGGAGGACATCGTGGCCGCCATGAAGGCGGCGCAGTGATGCACTTTCAGCCAAGCGGTGTGGTAGGTGACGACGGCATAGGCGGCGGTGTGCGACTTGTTGAAGCCGTACTCGGCGAACTTGGTCATCAGCTCGAACAACTGGGTGGCGAGCTTGGGGTCGTAGCCTTTTTTCTCCGCGCCGGCGGCGATGATGCCGCGATGTTTGGCCATCTCCTCCGGCTTCTTCTTGCCCATCGCCCGCCGCAGCATGTCGGCGCCGCCGAGCGTGTAGCCGCCGATGATTTGCGAGATTTGCATCACCTGTTCTTGATAGACGATGACACCGTAGGTCGGCTCCAGACAGGCTTTGAGGTCGTCGTGGAAATAATTGATGGATTGCTGGCCTTTCTTCCTCAGGATGAAGTCGTCGACCATGCCGGAGCCGAGCGGCCCCGGACGGAAAAGCGCCAGCACGGCGATGATGTCCTCGAAGCGGTCGGGGGCGAGCTTCTTCAGGAGCTTTTTCATCCCCTCCGATTCGACCTGGAATATCGCCGTGGTGTTGGCTTCGCGCAGGATGCGATACACCTCCGGGTCGCGGAAGCCGAGGCTCATCAAATCGGGGCGCTCGCCTTCGAGGCGGGCGACGTAATCGAGCGCAAGTTCGATGATGGTGAGGTTCCTCAGGCCGAGGAAGTCGAACTTCACCAGCCCCACCGCCTCCACATCATCCTTGTCGAACTGCGACACCGGCGTGGCGTCGTCGCCGTCGGCGATGTAGAGCGGGCAGAAGTCGGTGAGTTTGCCCGGCGCAATCAGCACGCCGCCGGCGTGCATACCGACGTTGCGCGCCAGCCCTTCGAGCGGGCCGGCGAGGCTCCACAACTTCTGGATGGCTTCGCCGTCGTTGGCGTCGCGCATCATCTCGGCGATTTGCGGCTCCATCTCGTAGGCGCGCGCCAGCGACACCGGCTTCGGCCCGTCGAGCGGAATCAGCTTCGAGAGCCGGTCGCACAGCGAATACGGCAAATCGAGCACGCGCCCCACGTCGCGCACCACCGCCTTGGAGGCCATGGTGCCGAAGGTGGCGATTTGGCTCACCGCCTCCTTGCCGTAGCGTTCGCGCACGTACTCGATGACGCGATAGCGGTTGTCCTGACAGAAGTCGATGTCGAAGTCGGGCATCGACACGCGCTCCGGGTTGAGAAAACGTTCGAACAGCAGCGCGTATTCGAGCGGGTCGAGGTCGGTGATGCGCAGGCTGTAGGCGACGAGCGACCCCGCGCCGGAGCCGCGCCCCGGCCCCACCGGCACGCCGTTGTTCTTCGCCCACAGGATGAAATCGGCGACGATGAGGAAGTAGCCGGAGAAACCCATCTGGACGATGGTGTCGATTTCGAAGCGCAGCCGTTCCTCGTAGCGCGGACGCTGGCGCTCGCGTTCCTCCGCCTGCGGATATAGCTGCGCCAACCGGGTTTCCAGCCCGGCGCGCGCTTCCCGCGCCATATAGTCGTCGAGGCTCATGCCCTCCGGGGTCGGGAAGACCGGCAGATAATTCTTGCCCAGTTGCACGGTGAGCGAGCAGCGCCGCGCGATTTCCACCGCGTTTTCCAGCGCCTCGGGAATATCGGCGAAGAGCGCGCACATCTCGTCCTGAGTCTTGAAATATTGTTCTTCGCTGAATTCGCGCGGACGACGACGGTCGGCGAGCACGTAGCCCTGCGCGATGCACACGCGCGCCTCGTGCGCCTCGAAATCCTCGCGGCGCAAAAACTGCACCGGATGCGTCGCCACCACCGGCAAGCCCAGTCTGCCCGCCAACCGCGCGGCGCGGCGCACGTAATCCTCCGCCCCCGCCCCGACGCGCTGCAATTCGACGTAGAACGCATCGGGAAAGAGCGTCGCCCACTCGCGCGCCAGCGTCTCCGCCTGCGCCTCGTTGCCGTTCGCCAGCGCCTGCCCCACGTCGCCCGCCAGCGCCCCCGACAGGCACAGCAAGCCGCTCGCCGCCCCATCGGCGAACCATGCCTTCTTCATCATGGCGTGGCCGCGCGTCTTGTTCAGCATCTGCGCGCGGGTCAGCAATTCGCACAACTGCCCGTACCCGCCGCGGTCGCGGCAAATCAGCAGCACCCGAAAAGGCTTGTCGCGGTCGTTGTCGTTCTCGACCCACGCATCGACGCCAACGACGGGCTTCACCCCTCTGGCGCGCGCGCTCTTGTAGAACTTGACCATGCCAAAGAGATTGGCGAGGTCGGAGACGCCCAACGCCGGCATCCCGTCCGCCGCGGCGGCGTCGAGCGCCTGCTCGATCTGGACGATGCCGTCGGTGATCGAAAACTCGGTGTGCAGACGCAGGTGGACGAAACGGGGAGCTTGGGGAACGGAGGCGGCGGGAGAATTCATCGCCGCATTTTACCCGACGGCTGCGAGCGCGACGGCGGATTGGCTTTTTCTGTGTTCAGGCTCGAATATCGGACAACGCCTCGACGAGCTTGTCCAACGGCGCGACTTCGACGTTTTCCGCCATGCGCCAGCGTTCTCCCTTGGGAACGACCACCAAAGCGCGTTCGGGAGCGATGTCCTCGAACGCATGGTAATTACCCTTCGAGAGCGTCGGACTGAGCGAAGCCTTGCACTCCAGCGCAAAAACGCGGCCTTCGTGCTTGAACACGAAATCGGCCTCGGCGCCGTTCGCGGTGCGGTAGTAGGACACTTCGAGTTCGGGGAAATGGCCTTTCAGATGCGCGAGCACCGCGCCTTCCCACAACGCCCCGAAGCCCGGATGCGCCATCATGGCGTCGAACGTCTTCAAATCCAGCAAGGAAGCGGCCACCCCCACGTCGGCGACATATATCCGTGGCGACTTGACGAGACGCTTGCCGAGATTGCTGAACCACGGCGGCACGATCTCCACCATGAAGGTGGCGGCCAACAGATCGACGTAGTTGCGCACCGAGGGAGTGCTGACGCCAAGCGAGGCCGAGAGCGACGCGTAATTGGCCGTTTGACCGTTCAGGTGGGCGAGCATGCGCCAAAGCCGTCGCATGGTGGGAGGAGAAAACCCCGACCATTCGCGCAAATCCCGTTCGAGGAACGTGGCGATAAAGCTCTCCCGCCAGCGATTGGACATTTTTTCGCTCGTCGCCAGCACGCTGCGCGGAAAGCCGCCGCGCGCCAGAAAACGCTCCATCGTCATCCCTTCTTGCGCCGCGACTTCCGACCACAGCAGCGGCGACAGGCGCAGATAGTGGATTCTGCCCGCGAGCGATTCCGAACTTTGCCGCAACAGATCGCGCGAAGCGGAGCCGAGAATCAGGAACGCGCCCGGTCGGTTCCATTCGTCGGAAAGGCTGCGCAGCAAGGGGAACAACTCCGGCACGCGCTGGATTTCGTCGATGCAGACGAGCTTGTCCCGTTGCGCCGAGAGAAACCATTCCGCGTTTTCGATTTTCTTGAGGTCGGAAGGGCGTTCCAGATCGAGATAGACGCTGGCGGGGAAATGTTCCGCCAACAGATGTCGGGCAAGCGTCGACTTGCCGCATTGCCGAGGCCCGATCAGCGCCGTAATCGGGAAAAACCGCAGCGCATCGATGACCTCAGCCTCGTTGACCCTTTTCAGATAGTCCATTTTTGCCCGTCGCGATCCATGTAAATCGAAACTTTCGTTTTACGATTTGCATGGATACTAGCACGATTGACGAAGGCGGCAACTACCGGCCCTTCTTCTTCCGATACCGCACCGACGACACCAGCGCCAGCGCGATGAAGGCGACGCCGATGAGGCCGGTGACGGCTTCGGGGATGTGCATGACGATGCCGGCGAGCATGATGACGGCGAGCGAGCCGATGGCGTAGTGGGCGCCGTGTTCGAGAAAGACGTATTGGTCGAGCGTGCCCTTGCGCACCAGATAGACGGTGAGCGAACGCACGAACATCGCGCCGATGCCTAGCCCAAGCATGATGACCACCACGTCGCGCGTGATGGCGAAGGCGCCGATGACGCCGTCGAAGGAGAACGAGGCGTCGAGCACTTCGAGGTAGAGGAAGCCGGCGATGCCGCTTCTTTTGGCGGTCGCGACCGCCGCCGCGCCTTCGGATTCGGGCGCGAACAGGCTGTCCAGACTGCTGACGGCGATGAACAGAATCACCCCGGCGACGCCCGCGCTCAGGACGGTGAGACGGGTGGCGTCGTCGAGCGGCATCCACAAATAGCAGCCGAACAGCGTCAGCAAGGCCAGCATCACCTCGATGGATTCGAGCTTGCCCATGCGCGCGAGTTTTTCCTCCGCCTTGCCGAGCCAGTGCAGTTCGCGGTCGTCGTCGAACAGGAAGGCGAAAAAGACCAGCAACAGGAACATGCCGCCGAAAGCGGCGATGCCGGCGTGCGCGCCGCCGAGGTGGCGGGAGTATTCCTCCGGGCGCTCCAGCGCCATGGCGGCGACGTCGCCGAAACCCAACCCGGTGGCGACCGCGACGATGGCGATGGGAAAAATCAGCCTCATGCCGAACACCGCGATCAGGATGCCGACGGTGAGGAAGATTTGCTGCCACTTCGCCTCCATCTCTTTCAACACCGAGGCGTTCACCACCGCGTTGTCGAACGACAGGCTCACCTCCAGCACGCCGAGCACGGCGGCGATCAGCACCGCCGGGGCGACGCCCATGCCGTTGCGCGCCCCCCAAATGCCGGCGAGCAGCAGGCAGACGACGGTGACGACGAAGGAAAGACGAAAGTGCTTCATGGCTGGATGCGGCAAGCGTGAGTGACAGACCGGCATGGTACAGGCATCGCGCCCCTAAAAACCCACCCCCTTGCCGACGCCGATGAGCGTCGCCACGCCGAGCGCCGCGAACACCAAGGCGGCGGCGACGTGAATCGCCCGCACCGGCAGCTTGCCGCCGAGTTTGTCGCCGACGAACACCGCCGGCACGTCGGCGATCAACATGCCGAGCGTGGTGCCGATCACCACCAGCAGCGGCGCGCCGTAATGCGCCGCCATCGCCACGGTGGCGAGTTGGGTTTTGTCGCCCATCTCGGCGAGGAAAAAGCTGACTGCGGTGGCGACGAAAACGCCGTGATTGCTGGCCGCGCCCGCCTCGTCTGCATCGATTTTGTCCGGCACCAGCACCCACGCCGCCATGGCGATGAACGACAGCCCCAACACCCAACGCAGAATTTCCGGCCCGATGAATTTCGCCGCCAGCACGCCGAGCGCGCCGGCAAGGCCGTGATTGACCACGGTAGCGACGAGGATGCCGAGCACGATGGGCCAGGTTTTCTTGAAGCGCGCCGCCAGCACGAAAGCGAGCAACTGGGTTTTGTCGCCGATTTCGGCCAAGGCGACGACGCCGGTGGGAACCAGCAACGCGTCCATCAAGCGTCGGGGTGCAAGCGCGACCAGAGTTCTCCGAGCGCCGCCGCCGCGCCCATCTTGAGGCGATGGGTGCAGATGTCGCTCACCCCGGTCTCGCCGGGATTGATCTCGATGGCGGCGACGCCGTTCTGCCGCGCCCACCACACCGGATGCGCGATGTAGGGAAAGACGCTGGTGGTGCCTACGGAAAAGACGATGTCCGGCTCGTCCTCCATCACCCGCGACAATTGCCGCAACGCCGCCTGCGGCAGCATTTCGCCGAACAGCACCACGTCGGGGCGCACCGCATGGCCGCATTCGGGACACTTCGGCGGCAGTTCCAGCCCGGCGTAACCATCCACGTCGCGCTGCCAGTTACAGGACGTGCAGAGCAAGCGATGCAGGGTGCCGTGGATTTCGATCAGGTTCTTCGAGCCGGCCTTGCCGTGCAGGCTGTCGATGTTCTGGGTGAGCACCCAAGTGCCGGGCTTTTCGGCTTCGATGGCGGCGATGAGTCGGTGCGCGGCGTTCGGCCCCGCTTCGCGACAGGTGCGCTCGATTTGACCGATGTAGCGCCAAGTGATTTCCGGCCGCGTCATCAGCATGTGGCCGGAGAGCGCCTCCTCGATGGGGAAACCTTCGTCGGTGGTCTTGTCGTTGTAAAGACCGCCGATGCCGCGATAGGTGGGCAGCCCGGAATCGGCGGAAATGCCGGCGCCGGTGATGAACAACGGCCTTTTCGCCGCCGCGAGGCGCTCGGCGACGTCGTCGAGCACGAAGCTGGCGGCGGCGGCGTTCAACGCTGCCCTCCGCGTTCGGGCGACGCGATTTCGATGTAGTGGCGACGGTCGGCGTCGAAACGCTGGCGCAGTTCGTCGCGTTCTTTCACCTTCTTGGCGGTGGCGGCGCGCGCCTGCGCCAATTCCTCGTCGGCGTAGGCGATGGCTTTCGCCAAATCGGCGGGAACGGGCTTGTCGCCGAGCGCCTGCACGTCGGCGTCGAACCCGTTGCGGCGCTCGACCAGCGACTTTTCATGCGCGCGCATCTCGGCGATGGCGTCGTCGAATTCCGCCACCTCGCGGTCGCGGCGCTCGTCGAGGTCGGCGAGCGTCGGATAGCGTTCGAGCAAGGCGTCGTCCTGCCGTTTCTGGCGCGCCGCTTCCTTGTCGGCGAGCTCCTTCTGCCGCCGCAATTCGCGGCGACGGGCGCTCTCGTCGGGCGTCGGCTGCGCCTCCTCGCGACGGACGACGACGCCGTTGATCTTCTGCACCCAAGCGCGCCCGTAACATTCCTTCGGCAAGGTGTCGCCGAACACGGTATGTCCGTCGACTTCGCAACTGAAGACGCGCGTCACGCCGCCCTGCCCCGACGCCGCCGGAGCAAGACAGGCCAGCGCGGCCAACAGCACGAAATCAACGCGTCGCATGAGTTCCATAAGCATCCCGATAAGCCTGCACCGCCGGCAGATTCTCCCTGAACGTCGCATCGTCGGCGAGGAAGGCGACGAGGTCGTCGAGCGTCGCCACCGCAACCACCGGAATGCCGTAGAAGTCGGAGACTTCGCGCACCGCCGAATCCTTGCCCAACCCACGCTCCATGCGGTCGAGCGCGATGGCGACTCCCGCCGGGACAGCGCCGTGGGCGCGAATGATGTCGACCGATTCGCGCACCGAGGTACCGGCGGAAATCACGTCGTCGAGAATCAACACCCGCCCGGCCAGCGGCGCGCCAATCAGCGTGCCGCCCTCGCCGTGGTCCTTGGCTTCCTTGCGATTGAAGGCGAACGGCACGTTCATGCCCTCCCCCGCCAGCCGCATCGCCGTGCCCGCCGCAAGCGCGATGCCCTTGTAGGCCGGGCCGAACAGCATGTCGAAAGCGAGGCCGGAAGCGCGAATCGCCCGCGCGTAGAATCCGCACAGGGCATCGAACGAAGCGCCATCGTCGAACAGGCCGGCATTGAAGAAATAGGGCGAAGTGCGTCCCGCCTTGGTCACGAAGGAACCGAACCGTAGCACGCCTTTGCGACATGCGAGAGCGATGAAGTCACGGCTGAAAGACATCGTTGGCCAAAAAATGATTGCGGCGCGCTACATTACACCAATTCCCCAGCGCCAAAAACCTAACCATGACACGCATCGTATCCGCCAATCTCAACGGCATCCGCTCGGCGGAAAACAAGGGTTTCTTCGACTGGCTGGCGCAATCGGACGCCGACATCGTCTGCGTGCAGGAACTGAAAGCGCAGGCCGCCGACCTCACGGAGTCCATGCGCGCGCCCGCCGGCTACCTCGGCTGGTTCCATCACGCCGAAAAGAAAGGTTACAGCGGCGTCGGCATCTATTCCCGCAAACCGCCGGAGCGCGTCGTCATCGGTCTGGGCGAGGCGGACATCGACGCCGAGGGTCGCTACCTGCAAGCGGATTTCACCGCCTTTTCGGCGGTGTCGCTCTACCTGCCCTCCGGCTCCAGTTCGCCGGAACGGCAGGCGGCCAAGTTCGACTTCATGGAACGCTTCCTGCCGAAGCTACGCGAGCTTGCCGCCAGCGGGCGCGAATTCGTCGTCTGCGGCGACTGGAACATCGCCCACCGCGAAATCGACCTCAAGAACTGGAAAGGCAACCAGAAGAATTCCGGCTTCCTGCCCGAAGAGCGCGCCTGGCTGACGCGCGTCCTCGACGAACTCGGCTGGGTCGACGTCTATCGCCGCCTCTACCCCGACGCGGGCGAGGAAGCCTATACGTGGTGGTCGAATCGCGGTCAGGCATGGGCGAAGAACGTCGGTTGGCGTATCGACTACCAAATCGCCACCCCCGCCCTCGCCGCCCGCGCTCGCCGCGCCAGCGTCTATAAAGAACGCCGTTTCTCCGACCACGCGCCGCTCATCGTCGATTACGAGGTCGACCTCTGAGCGTAGAATCACGCCTTCGCCGCCGCGCCGGAACGCCAATGACCACCTACAAGACCGAAAACCTCAACATCGTCGCCATCGACCACATGCCGTCGCCGGATGAAATCAAGGCGCGCGTGCCGCTCGACGACGAGGTCATCGCCACGGTCATCGCCGGGCGCAAGGCTTTCCTCGACATCCTCGACCGCCGCGACCCGCGCCTGTTCGTGGTGGTGGGGCCGTGCTCGATTCACGACCCGCGCGCCGGCATCGACTACGCGCAACGGCTGGCGGCGCTCGCCGAGGACGTTTCCGGCACGCTGCATCTGGCGATGCGGGTCTATTTCGAGAAGCCACGCACGGCGACGGGCTGGAAGGGCTTCATCAACGACCCCTACATGAACGATTCCTTCCGCGTCGACGAGGGCATGGAGAAGGCGCGTCATTTTCTGCGCGAAGTGGCGCGCGTCGGGCTGCCCATCGCCACCGAGGCGCTCGACCCCAACGCGCCGCAGTATTACGGCGACCTCATTTCGTGGACGGCCATCGGCGCGCGCACCTCCGAATCGCAGACTCACCGCGAAATGGCCTCCGGCCTGTCGACGCCGGTCGGCTTCAAGAACACCACCGACGGCGACGTGACCGCCGCGGTCAACGCCATTCTTTCGGCGGCCAATCCGCACAGCTTTCTGGGCCTGAGCGGCGAAGGTCAATCGGCCATCGTGCGCACGCGCGGCAACCGCTACGGCCATCTCGTGCTGCGCGGCGGCGAGCGCCCAAATTACGATTCGGTGTCGGTTTCCTGCGCCGAACAGGCACTCGCCAAGGCCGGACTGCCCCAGAACATCGTCATCGACTGCTCGCACGGCAATTCGTGGAAGAAGCCGGAAATGCAGCCGCTGGTGATGAAGGACGTCATCCATCAAATCCGCGACGGCAATCAATCCATCGTCGGCCTGATGATCGAAAGCAACATCGTCGCCGGCAATCAGCCGATTCCCGCCGACCTGTCGCAACTCAAATACGGCTGCTCGGTCACCGACGCCTGTGTCGGTTGGGAAACCACCGAGGAGATGATTCGCGGCGCCGACGCGGTATTGCGCGACGTGTTGCCGCGCCGGAGCGCCGCCGCATGAATCTGGTCGTGCAGGGCGAACGCGTCACCCCGGCGGAATTGCGCCATCTCGCGGTGCTCGCCGCCACTTCCGAAGTCGAACTGGTCGACGAACACGCCTTTCGCCTGCGCGAAGCGGCCTGTGGCAACGAGCCGCTCATCGCCGCTTTCTGCGCCAAGGCCGAACTCGATTGGGCGTGGGTGCCCGACGGCCTGCGTCTGACCGATTTCGGCCTTTTCGTCACCGACATGGATTCGACGCTCATCAACATCGAGTGCATCGACGAAATCGCCGACATGGCCGGCCTGAAACCGCAAGTGGCGGCAATCACCGCCAGCGCCATGCGCGGCGAAATCGACTTCCGCACTTCGCTCACCCGCCGCGTCGCCCTGCTGCAAGGCTTGCCGGAACAGGCGCTGGTCAAGGTGCACGCCAAGCGCCTGCGCCTGAACCCCGGCGCCGAGGCGCTGATGGCGCGTCTCAAGGCGGTGGGCATGACCACGGCGCTGGTCTCCGGCGGCTTCACCTATTTCACCGACCACCTCAAGCGCGAACTCGGTTTCGATTACGCGTGGGCGAACGAACTGGAAATCGCGGACGGCTGCCTCACCGGCCGCGTCGTCGGCGCCATCGTCGACGGGCAGGCGAAAGCCGACCATCTCACCGCCACCCGCGACGCCCTTGGCCTTGCCGCCAGCGAAGTGCTCTGTTGCGGCGACGGCGCCAACGACGTTCCCATGTTCCGCGCCGCCGGCTTCGCCGTCGCCTACGAAGCCAAACCGGCGCTGCGCGAAGTGGCGGATTGCTGTCTCGACCGCGTCGGGCTGGACGGAATCGCGCGCTTGTTCGAATAACGAAAAACCGCGCCGATCGCCGCCATGACGTAAGGGCAAATAATTATTTGCCCCTACCCTTACACCGCCAAATCCACCTTCTGCACCGTGCCGACGCCGCCGTTTTCCTTCAGGAATACGCCCGTGGATTGAATCTGCGCCTGCAAGCGGTTGTCGCCGTCCTTGATCGAGAACTGCGTCGCCACGTTCTGCAGGCAAATCGCGCCGACGCCCGCTTGCGCGAGGCTCCTCAACACGTCGCCGCCCTGCGCGTCCTTCGTCCACACGCCGAGGCTTTTCCACGCGGCATCGTTCTCGTCGATCCAGCCGTTGCCGTCGTCGTCGAGTTCGGCCAGCTCGCCGAAGCCGTTGCCGCTGCGCGCGCCGAACAGTTCGCTGCCGTCATTCACCTTGCCGTCGCCGTTGCGGTCGAAGAACAGGTAGCCGCTGCCGGAGGCGAGCGTGCGCATGTTGTCCAGCTTGCCGTCGCAATCGAGATCGAAGCTGAAACGCGCGTCGCCCAGTTCCGCCGCCGTGCCGGAGAAATTGAGCACCAGCGGATCTTTGAGCGCGGCGCCGTAACGCACGGTGACGTCCGATTCCTCGACGTAGGCGCGCGCCATCGAAAGTTGAATCGAAAAGTCGATTTCGCGTCCGTCGGCGGTACGCACCTTTCCCTGCGCGGCGAAATCGGTCTGTTCGGCTTCGACTTTCGTTTCGTGACGCTCGTAGCGCGCACCGATGTCCGCGCCGGATGTTTTGCCGGGGTCGCGGATTTCGCCCGTGAGTCCGCGCACCTTTTCGCCAGTGAGCATTTCGATGGCCATCCGCAACAGCGTCAGGCGCGGGTCGTTGTCGAGTTGTTCGTTGAGTGTCGCCGCTTTGGCGCCGTCAGTCGCATTGGCGGCGGCGTCGCCAAGCGGAAGCGTCGGCGCCTTGAGGGTGGGCACGTTGTCCTGTTGCAGCAATTTGCGCGCGGCCTCCGAGAGCGACACCCGCGAGGATGCCTGCGACGCCGTCATCGACAGACGGTCTTGCGTCGATGAAGCCTGATACAACGGATTGTCCTCCCCGGTTTTCGTGTTCCAGACGGTGAGCGATTCTTCGACGTGGGAGTATTCGACGGCGGCATGTTGCGCTGACATCGACAAATCGGCGGACGCGATCTTCATGATGAATATATTTATGTTGTGCTGACTCTTGCCTTGGTTACGGCAAGTCACGGAATTTCTTGACGGTGGGAATATCCGCAGAATTTTCGAGCAGGAATGTCGGGGCAAAAAAATTGTTACCAAAAATGTCTAAACACCCAAATCAACATAATTTGTAACAACAAAAAAGACCCTTTTTCACATGGATGATTAGCATGGAGAAGCAAATTTTTCAGTTACTTACACACATATTGGAACCATCATGAAAATCAATCTCAAATACCTGACCGGACTGGTCGCACTAGCGTTTTCTGCCCCTGTGCTTGCGAATCCCCCCGCGTTGAAAACCAGCGCGCCTGCGGCATCGTCGCTTTCCGCCCCGGGTCAGCCCGTGGCTCTGGCCAAGGTGACGAAAAAAGCAAAACGCTACGGCGCCGCACGCAAAAACGCCTCCCGTCTCAAAGCGAGCGATCCCATGATTGAAACTTTCCCCGGGAAAATGGCTCCCAACGCCAACAAAGAGGTCTTCGACGAAAAAGACGCCCCAGTCTTGTTCAATCCCTCCGACGAACCAACCGTCATCGAACCTTTGACCAGCGCCAGTATCGGTTACCGTGCGGCAGGCATGAGCGGCGAAGAAATCAGAATTTGGATCGAGGAAGGGCG
>JAISSY010000067.1 GCA_031272995.1 Azoarcus sp. | reverse complement strand
TCGTTGAGGATTTCCTCGGCTTGGGTGTCGCGTCCGTAAGCCATGTAAACATCGGCCTCGGCCACCGGGTCGACGCCTTCGTTGGTGTCGATCGACAGACCGGTTTGGCTGAAATCGGTATGGATGACGCTGCTGGCGGAGGTATCCACGCTCTGACCGCCGTTGTCTCCGAAGATCGAAGTCGCTTCGCTCGGGAACATGCTGGTGTCTTGGGACAGGGTTTCCAGCCCGCCGTCGGCGCGGCGACGCTGCCATGAACGGAAGCCGAGGAAAACACCGAGCAGCACGATGATGAGCGCGCCGATGCCCAAGGTTTGCGGGTCGGTCAGCAAAGCCAGCAACGGATCGCCTTCTTCTTCGGCGTCGCGTTTTCTCTGCTCCTCGATTTCGTCGTCGATTTGCGGCGGCGGAGGCGACGGCTGCGCGGCTTCTTCAGGCGGCGGCGCGGGTTCTTCTTGCGGCGGCGGGGTGATTTGTTCCGGCGGCGTCGGTTCCTGCACCGGCTCGACAGTGGCAACGACTGGCGACTCGGATTCTTGAGCGGGTGCGGGAGTTGGAGCGCTAGGCTGACTTTGCGTGCGAGTCGCAAGCTCCTTGTCTTTCAAGGCAATCAACTTTTTCAGGTCGTCCACGATTCCTTCGAGTTGGTCGACCCGCTCTTTGGCCTCTTGCAACTCGTGCTGAGTCGCGGCGATGGTTTCTTCCTTTTTCTGGAGTTGCGCCGCCAAATCGCCGCTACCTGCCGTATTGGCGTTGGAAAGTTCCAACCTGTCGCGATTTTGTTGATTGGTGGGAGCTTGCACATCGATTGCGCGCGTACTGCCGGAAGTCTCCACATCCGGCGACGCGGCGCGACTGGCGATGTCGCCCGCCAGACGCGCTTTGTAATCGTTGAACGCTTCGCGCTGTATGCGCACTTCCTGACGAGCTTCGGAACGGCTGACGCTGCTGATTTCGTCGGCGCTCGGCATCTTGAGGATGGCGCCAGTGCGCAAGCGGTTCATGTTGTTGTCGATGAACGCCGTCGGGTTGGCGCGATGCAAAGCTACCAGCATCTGATCGAGCGTGGTGCCGTCGATCAGACGGTCACGCGCGACGTTGCTCAGGGTATCGCCGCTCACGACGGTGTAGTCGCCCGCCGGATCGTAAGGCATGTATGGCGCGGGCAGCGGCGCCGGCGGCTGAACGTATTCCGGTTGCGGCGGGGTATACGGCGCGGGCGGCGCGGGTTCGGGCTCGACCGGCGGCGGCGGCGTGTAAGCCTCTTGCGGCGGCGGTACGGCGCTGTCCTCCACTTGCGGCAATGGCAGCGGCGCAAGCGGATCCTGCGGCGGCAGCGGCCCATCGGTGTATGTCGGCGCCGGGAGAGGTGGTTCCGGTTCGGGGGCGACCGGAGCGGGCTCGGGTTCGGGTGTGGCCGTCGCCTCCGCCGACACGACCGGGGACGGCGGCGGAGGCTCATACGCGGGCGGCGGCGGCAACGGCTCAGCGGGAGCCACGACCGGTTCCTGAATGGGCGTGGGCGGCCGAATGGCCACATCGGTCGGGTCGAGCAGGAAGTTATAGGTGCGGGACAGGCGACCATCGTCCCAATTCAACTGGACGATGAGGCTGGCGACGGCTTCGTTGACCGGCGAGGAGCTGGTGAGTTTGAGGACGGAGAGTCCGCCACGATTTTCGATCGTGACGCGGACGTTGGGCACGAACCCGGCATAGGGCACGTTGGCCTGTAGGAAGGTTTCAGGCGAAGCGACGCGAGCGGTCAGCGACTGCAACTCTTGCGGGGTGGCGTTGATTGGAATTTCCGCATTGAGCGGTTGCCCCAAAGCGCTTTGCACGTTGATCTGACCAAGCCCGGCGGCCTGCGCGCCTAACGGCGACAGCGCGAGCGCAATCGCGACCAGAGATGCCTTAATTGTCGGTTTCATAGCTATTCCTCAACCCACGCTTCCCTTTACCTGCCAGTAAAGGACAATACATCAGAGACTTGGAACCGCAATCTATCATCAATTCGAGATAAATGCAGCAACCGTTTCAGAGTCAAAAAAAATGCCGGTCGATTCGCTGTGAAAAACGCTCGCAATTGAATGCCCTTTCGCTTTGAATCGACCGTGTTTCATGTTCATTCAAATTCGCTTCAACGTTCCAGCAAAATGCGCAGCATGCGCCGCAATGGCTCGGCCGCGCCCCACAACAACTGGTCGCCGACGGTAAAGGCGCCGAGATATTCAGAACCCATCGCCAGCTTGTGCAAACGCCCGACCGGAACCGTCAAGGTACCGGTCACCGCCGCCGGGGTCAATTCGCGTTCGGAAATTTCGCGCTCGTTGGGCACCACTTTCACCCATTGATTCGCCGAGGCGATGATTTCGGTGATTTCGTCCAGCGGCACGTCTTTTTTCAGCTTGATGGTCAGCCCCTGCGAATGGCAGCGCATGGCGCCGACGCGCACGCACAACCCGTCGATGGGAATGCTGCCGGCGCTGCGGAACGGCGCCTTGCCGAGAATCTTGTTGCATTCGGCGCCGCCCTTCCATTCTTCCTTCGACTGGCCGTGTTCGACCGGCACGTCGATCCACGGAATCAGGCTGCCGGCGAGCGCCGTGTTGCGGAAATTTTTGGTGGGGAAATCCGCCGCGCGCATGGTTTCGGCCACTTTGCGGTCGATGTCGAGAATGGCGGAAGCCGGGTCGGCGAGCAGATCGGCGACCGGCGCGTAAAGCGCCCCCATTTGCTTCAGCAATTCGCGCATGTTCTGCGCCCCGGCGCCGGAGGCGGCCTGATAGGTCATCGCCGAAATCCATTCGACCAGATCGTGGTGGAACAAGCCGCCCAACCCCATCAGCATCAGCGACACCGTGCAGTTGCCGCCGATCCAGTTCCTGCCGCCCTTGGCGAGCGCGTCCTCGATGACGTGGAGGTTTACCGGGTCGAGCACGATCACGGCGTCGTCGGCCATGCGCAGAGCGGAGGCGGCGTCGACCCAGTGGCCGTTCCAGCCGCTGGCGCGCAATTTGGCGAACACCGACTTGGTGTAGTCGCCGCCCTGACAGGTGACGACGATGTCGCATTGCTTGAGGGCGTCGATGTCGGTCGCGTCCTGCAAGGGCAGCGCGGCTTCCTTGCCGCCGAACGCGGGCGCCTTGCCGCCGGCGTTGGAGGTGGAGAAATACACCGGCTCGATGTGCGCAAAATCGCCTTCCTGCGTCATGCGTTGCATGAGCACGGAACCAACCATACCTCGCCAACCGACCAGACCGACTTTTTTCATGACTGCCTCTCAAAAGGAGAATTTTACACAGGCATCGCTACGGAACAGTACGAAACCACACGAATCCCGCCAAAAACCGGGGTTTATGACGCGAGTTCGGCGATTACGGCGTCGCCCATTTCCTTCGTGCCGACTTTCGTCGTCCCCGGCTGGAAAATGTCGCCGGTGCGCAGACCGCGCGCCAGCACTTTCTTGACCGCGTTTTCGATGTTTTTCGCCGCGTCTTCGAGGTCGAAGGTGTAGCGCAGCATCATCGCGGCGGAAAGAATGGTGGCGAGCGGGTTGGCGACGCCCTGCCCGGCGATGTCCGGGGCCGAGCCGTGCGAGGGTTCGTACAGTCCCTTGTTGTTCTCGTCGAGCGAGGCCGAGGGCAACATGCCGATGGAGCCGGTGAGCATCGAGGCTTCGTCGGAGAGAATGTCGCCGAAGATGTTGCCGGTCACCAGCACGTCGAATTGACGCGGCGCGCGTACCAGTTGCATGGCGGCGTTGTCGACCAGCATGTGCGAGAGCGTCACGTCGGGGTATTCGGGCGCCAGTTCGGTCATCACGTCGCGCCATAATTGCGTCGTTTCGAGCACGTTCATCTTGTCGACCGAGCAGACTTTGCGGCTGCGTTTGCGCGCCGCCTCGAAAGCGACCCGACCGATGCGACGAATTTCGGACTCGAAATAATGCATGGTATTGAAACCGAAACGTTCGCCATTGCGAGTTTCTATTCCGCGCGGTTGGCCGAAATAAATATCGCCGGTCAATTCGCGCACGATGAGAATATCCAATCCCGAAACCACTTCCGGTTTCAGCGTCGACGCATTGGCCAATTCCGGATAAAGCACCGCCGGGCGCAAATTGGCGAACAGCCCCAAATGTTTGCGAATGCCGAGCAGGCCGCGTTCGGGGCGCTGCTCGCGCGGCAGCACGTCCCATTTCGGCCCGCCCACCGCGCCGAGCAGCACGGCGTCGGCTTCGGCGGCGAGTTTGCGGGTGGCTTCCGGGTACGGGTCGCCGGTGGCGTCCACCGCCGCGCCGCCCAACAGCGCCGTTTCCATCTCGAAACCGAGTCCGAGCGCTTCCAGCACGCGCACCGCCTGCGCGGTGATTTCCGGGCCGATGCCGTCGCCGGGGAGGATGCAGATTTTCTTGCTCATTTATTTCGTCCTTTTGATTTTTCAGGCCGCGAACAACCAGGGGAATTCGCGTTTGCGGCGTTCCTCGAACTCGCGGATTTCGTCAGCGTGGCGCAGCGTCAGGCCGATGTCGTCCCAGCCGTTCAGCAGGCATTCCTTGCGAAAGGGGTCGACCTCGAAGTCGATGACGTAGCCGTCCGGGCGGGTGATTTTCTGCGCCGCCAAATCGACGGTGAGCGCGAAGCCGGGCGAGTATTCGACCAAGCCGAAAAGCGCGTTGATTTCTTCCTTGGGCAGCACCAGCGGCAACATGCCGTTCTTGAAACTGTTGTTGAAGAAGATGTCGGCGTAGGACTCGGCCAGAATCACCTTGAAACCGAAATCGGCCAGCGCCCACGGCGCGTGCTCGCGGCTGGAGCCGCAGCCGAAATTGGCGCGAGTGAGCAGAATCGACGCCCCCTTGTAGCGCTCCTGATTGAGCACGAAATTGGGGTTCAGCGGTCGCGTCGAACAATCCATGCCCGGCTCGCCGTGGTCGAGATAGCGCCATTCGTCGAAAGCGTTGGGGCCGAAGCCGGTGCGCTTGATCGACTTGAGGAATTGCTTCGGAATGATCGCGTCGGTGTCGACGTTGTTGCGATCCAGCGGCGCGACCAGCCCGGTGAAAGTGACGAATTTATTCATGATTCAATGTGTTGCCTTTTGAATGGCCTTGCCGCCGGCTTCGATGTCCTTGCCCACGCCGCGCACGGTGTTGCAAGCAGTCAGCCCCAGAAAAACCAGTAATAGAACGCTCAACAGAATGCCCCGTTTCATGGTGACCTCCCGAACGATCAAAGAATGTCGCGCACGTCGGCGAAATGTCCGGCGATGGCGGCGGCGGCGGCCATGACGGGGCTGACCAGATGCGTGCGTCCGCCCGGCCCCTGACGGCCTTCGAAATTGCGGTTCGAGGTCGAGGCGCAACGCTCGCCCGGCGCGAGGCGGTCGGCGTTCATCGCCAGACACATCGAACAGCCCGGCTCACGCCACTCGAAACCGGCGGCGACGAAAATCCTGTCCAACCCTTCGGCCTCGGCCTGACGCTTCACCGGCCCGGAACCCGGCACCGCCAGCGCCAGTTTGACGTTGGCGGCGACCTTCCTGCCCTTCAACACGGCGGCGGCCTGACGCAAATCCTCGATGCGCGAATTGGTGCACGAACCGATGAACACCTTGTCGATGGCAATCGCGGTAATCGGCATGTTCGGCTGCAAGCCCATGTAGGCGAGCGCGCGTTCCAGCCCCTCTTTCTTCACCGCGTCGGCTTCCTTCTTCGGGTCGGGCACGTTGGCGGTGACCGGCAGCACCATTTCCGGCGAGGTGCCCCACGTCACTTGCGGCGCAATCTGGCTCGCGTCCACTTCCACCGTGCAATCGAACTTCGCGCCGGCGTCGGACGTGAGCGTGCGCCAATAGGCGGCGGCCTTGTCGAATTCCTCGCCCTTGGGACCGAAGGGGCGATTCCTGAGATAGTCGACCGTGACTTCGTCGACCGCGACCAGCCCAAGCCGCGCCCCGGCTTCAATCGCCATGTTGCAGAGGGTCATGCGCCCTTCCATCGACAGACCGCGAATGGCGGCGCCGGCGAACTCGACCGCGTAGCCGGTGCCGCCGGCGGTGCCGATTTTGCCGATGATCGCCAGCGCCACGTCCTTGGCGGTGACGCCCTTGCCGAGACGGCCTTCGACGCGCACCAGCATGGTTTTCGACTTCTTCTGCACCAGACATTGCGTCGCCAGCACGTGCTCGACCTCGGAAGTGCCGATGCCGTGCGCCATCGCCGCAAAAGCGCCGTGCGTCGACGTGTGCGAGTCGCCACAGACGACCGTCATGCCCGGCAGAATGGCGCCGTTTTCCGGCGCGATCACATGGATGATGCCCTGCCGCGCGTCCTTGAACGGAAAGTAGGCGAGCGCGCCGGTGTCGCGAATGTTGGCGTCGAGCGTCTCCACTTGCAGACGCGACACCGGGTCCTTGATGCCCTCGTCCCAATGGTCGGTGGGAGTGTTGTGGTCGGGGTTGGCGACGATGGAGTTCGCCCGCCACGGCTTGCGACCGGCGAGCTTCAAGCCCTCGAAGGCTTGCGGACTGGTGACTTCATGCACGAGATGGCGGTCGATGTAGATGAGCGCGGTGCCGTCCGGCTCCTCGCGCACGACGTGACTCGACCATAGTTTTTCGTAGAGCGTTTTCGCTTCCATTGATATTTCTTCCGGGGGAAAAGGTGAAATTATTTCACACGCGCCGCTATCTTCGGGGTCGACGTATGCACGTCGCCGCACTGGGCGCGGTGACGCAAGGCGTGGTCGATCAGCACCAGCGCCAGCATGGCCTCGGCCACCGGCACGGCGCGGATGCCGACGCAGGGGTCGTGGCGACCTTCGGTGGCGACGGTGGTCGCAGCGCCGGTCTTGTCTATCGTGCGGCGCGCGATGCGGATGCTGGAAGTCGGCTTCAGCGCCAGACTCACGGTGACGTCCTGCCCCGACGACACGCCGCCGAGCACGCCGCCGGCGTTGTTGGAGAGAAAACCCTCCGGCGTCAATTCGTCGCCGTGCTCGGAGCCGCGCTGCGTCACCGCCGCGAAGCCGGCGCCGATTTCGACTCCCTTGACGGCGTTGATGCCCATCATCGCGTGCGCGATGTCGGCGTCGAGCCGGTCGAACACCGGCTCGCCCCACCCCACCGGCACGCCGCTGGCGACGACGTTGACCCTCGCCCCCACCGAATCGCCGGCATGGCGCAACTCGTCCATGTAAGTTTCCAGTCGCGGCACGACGGCGGCGTCGGGGGCGAAGAACGGATTGCCCATCGTCGCTTCCCACGAAACGAAGGGAATCGCGATTTCGCCCAGTTGCGCCAGATAGCCGCGCACGCTGACGCCGTAAGCCTCCTCCAGCCACTTGCGCGCGATGGCGCCTGCAGCCACCCGCACCGCCGTCTCGCGCGCCGAGGCGCGTCCGCCGCCGCGTGGGTCGCGGGCGCCGTATTTCTGCCACCAACTGTAATCGGCGTGACCGGGACGGAAAGTGTCGGCGATGACGGCGTAGTCGCGCGAGCGTTGATCCTGATTGCGAATCAAGAGCGCAATCGGCGCGCCGGTGGTACGACCCTCATAGACGCCGGAGAGAATCTCCACCGTGTCCGGCTCGCGCCGCTGCGTGACGTGACGCGAAGTCCCCGGCTTGCGGCGGTCGAGGTCGCCCTGAATGTAAGACTCGGCGAGCACCAGCCCCGGCGGACAGCCGTCGACGACGCAGCCGATGGCCGGGCCGTGGCTTTCGCCAAAAGAAGTGACGCGAAAAGATTCGCCGAATGTATTGCCGGACATGGAAAAACAGTTTTGCGTTTGTCTATTTGATGAAAGGCGGCGAGTCTAGCACTCGCGGACAATTCCTTCATCGACCACCATGCGAAACATTCTATTACAAATTAACGCTTTAATATAACTCATCTATATAAGAATCGCATTTGCTTACATTATTTGATATAACTACAAGTGACATATTAGTGAAATCAACAAGTTAATGAAATGGCACAGTTCGTGCATAGTAGAGTTACTCATCACGACTCTAAAAGTCTCATCAGGGGATGCAACATGAAAGTTAGTAAAACCACCCGAATCGCAGCCGCAGTTTTGATGCTTGCCAGCACAGCGGTCGCGCAGGCAGAACCCGTGTCCGACTGGTATTTCACCGTCACGATGACATGGACGGACTGGAACTTCACCGACGGCGGTGGTTTGCAGGCCAACATTCCTGTCGACCGGAGCTACATCACTTGGGGCGCATCGGAAAATGGCGGCATGGACGCCAGTTATCACGCTTACGCGCCAGACCGTTCCCGCAGCGGCCTGTATTTCTTTGCGACGCGGAATTCGCAGGGCAATCCCGCGACCGGCTTCGCCAAAACCGACGAAACGACCGCAACCAACATGCTGGTGCACTACAACAACGCGATCCTGTCGTCGTTCAAGACTCTGACCGACGCGAAGTTCAGCGTTTCGGTGCAAGTCAGGGAACGCGACTCTAGTGACGCGATGATCACCCTCGTCGACCCGTCGCAGAAGTTCAACGTCTGGTTCCTTGAAACCCTGAATCAGGGCGCGAATCAGGGCGACATCTTCGCCACCGACTTCGCCGACATCACCGGCACCTTCGACTACAACGGTTACACCTACTCCTACACCTTCGGCGACATCGGCAACACGCTCAATCCGCTCGGTTCAGATTGCGCCAGAGTGGGCGCCCCGGCCTCCTGCAACGGCTTCGTCACCCCGGAAAACAACGACACAATCTTGCAGTTCGGTCTGAAGATCACCAACGTCACACCCGCGGTTCCCGAACCCGAAACCTACGCCATGCTGCTCGCCGGTCTGGCGGTGGTCGGCTCGGTGGCTCGTCGCAAGGCTCGCCGCAGCTAAAATTCAGCGCCTCGTCAGCCATGAAAAAGCCCCCTTGCGGGGGCTTTTCTTTTGGTGTTGCTGGCGGAGACGAAGGGATTCGAACCCTTGATGCAGGTTTTGCCCGCATGCTCCCTTAGCAGGGGAGTGCCTTCGACCTCTCGGCCACGTCTCCGTTTCAAGGAAGGCGGAATATATCGGCCCGCCACCTTGCGGTCAATTGAGCATCACACGGCTTGATCGAGTTCGAAGGCGCGGTGCAGCACGCGCACGGCGAGTTCGAGGTATTTCTCGTCGATCACCACCGAAACCTTGATCTCGGAAGTCGAGATCATGCGGATGTTGATGGCCTCCTCCGACAGCGTGCGGAACATGCGCGCCGCGATGCCGGGGTGCGAGTGCATACCGACGCCCACCAGCGACACCTTGCACATCGTCTTGTCGGATTCGATCGCCTTGGCGCCGATCACCGCCTTGACGCGGTCGAGCACGTTGAGGGTTTTGTCGAGATCGCCACGCGCCACGGTGAAGGAGAAATCCGCCGTACCGTCGCGGCCGGCGTTCTGGATGATCATGTCGACATCGACGTTGGCTTCGGCGACCGGGCCGAGGATTTGATAGGCGATGCCGGGTTGGTCGGGTACGCCAAGCACGGTGATCTTGGCTTCGTCGCGATTGAAGGCGATCCCGGAGATGACGGGTTGTTCCATGTTCCTGTTTTCCTCAACGGTGATGAGCGTGCCCTCGCCGCCTTCCTCGAAGCTGGAGAGCACACGCAGCTTGACCTTGTATTTGCCGGCGAATTCCACCGAGCGGATTTGCAGCACCTTGGAGCCGAGGCTGGCCATTTCCAGCATCTCCTCGAAGGTGACGGTATCGAGCTTGCGCGCTTCGGGAACGATGCGCGGGTCGGTGGTGTAGACGCCGTCGACGTCGGTGTAGATCTGGCATTCATCAGCCTTCAACGCCGCCGCCAGCGCCACGCCGGTAGTGTCGGAGCCGCCGCGTCCGAGCGTGGTGATGTCGCCATCGGCGTCGACGCCCTGAAAACCGGCGACCACGACCACCTTGCCGGCGTCGAGATCGCGCCGCATCGCCGCTTCGTCGATGGAGAGAATGCGCGCCTTGGTGAAGGCGTCGTCGGTGAGAATCTTCACCTGCCCGCCGGTGTAGCTCTTGGCGGCGACGCCGATTTCCTGCAAGGCCAGCGCCAACAGGCCGATGGTGACTTGCTCGCCGGTGGAGACCACCACGTCGAGTTCGCGCGGGTCGGGTTTGGCGGAAATTTCCTTGGCGAGCGCAAGCAACCGATTGGTTTCGCCGCTCATCGCCGACACCACCACCACCACCTGATGCCCTTCGGCGCGGAATTTCGCCACCCGCTTCGCCACGTTTTTGATGCGTTCGGGAGAGCCTACCGAAGTGCCGCCGTACTTCTGAACGATTAGAGCCATTGCTGCCTTCTGATGACTGGGGTAAGGGGCGGGATTTTAGCTAAAAACGACGGGGATTGCCTGACGGCGTGTGTGGGGGGGGGCGAATAATTATTCGCCCCTACATCTCCACGACGCGCCAACGCCCGACGTTCTCCTCCCCGTCGGCCTCCACCTGCCCGATCACTACCCGTTCGCAGCGTCCGGCGCGCAACCACGCGGCGGCCAGGCTTTCCATGCGCCGCCAGTGCAGGGCAGCGTTGACGGCGATGGGCTGATGCACGACGTTTCCGACGCAATCGAACGCCTGCCGCACGTGGATGGCGGCCAGATTCGGCTGCGTGGCGAGGAAATCGAACGGATAGGGCGGCTCGCGATTCAACACCACGTCGGCGACGACGCGCAAACCAGCTTCGCCTGCTCCTGCCGCGCTGCCCCATAACACGGCGGTCGGCAGCAGCGGACGCTCGAAAAGGCAGGCATAGACGCCGACGATGACCAGTTCGGTCACTGGGCCAGCGCGCCGCAAGGGCGTGCGCGTCGCCGAACGCGCCGTCGCGGTCAGCGACGCGGCGTCGAAGCGTTGCGTGAGGATTTCGCCATGGCGCGGCGCGCTCATGCGCCCTCCTCCGCCGCGCGGCGCGAGACGATGACCGTGGCGAGACTGCCACCGAAGCCGACGACGTTCAGCAACACGTGACGCGGCCGCCCGTAATGCGCTTGTCCAGCGGGCGTGGCGAGCACGGCCAGCAGCGCCGTGAGTTCTGCCGGGCCACAGGCGCCGAGCGTGTGACCAAAATGGCGCTTGAACGTGATTTCGGGCGGCAATCTTTCGCCGAACACTTGCCGCAGCGCCGCCGCTTCGGCCTCGTCGGTGGCGGCGAGCCGACCGCGATGCGGCTTGAGCAGGTCGATGTCGGCGGCGGTCAAGCCGGCGTCGGCGAGCGCGGCAGCGAGATTGGCGGCAATCGGCGCGCCGTCCGGCGCCGGGGTGGTGACCGAATGCTCGTCGAGGCTCAGGCGACAGGCGGCGATGCGCCACGCGCCGCAAGGCCGCGCCGTCAGCCGCAGACCGGCGACCGCTTCGCCGAGGATCAAGCCATCCTCCTCCTCGCCGTGCGCCAGCAAACCCAGACTGGCGAAACCGGCGAGCGTGGTGTCGCAATCGAATTCGACTCCGAGCGCCAACGCTTCATTCGTTTCGCCGGTGCCAATCAGCGCGCAGGCCGCCTCCAGCGCCGCAAAACCCGAAGTGCAGGCGGTGGAGAACAGCCACGGCGGCGCGGCGGCGCCGAACACGGCGGCGACTTCGTGGCTGAAGATGGCAATCGACTCGCTCGGCGACATATTCACCCGCCCGGAAAGGCGGGCGCGCGCCTCGACCTCGCCGGTCGCCTGCGCCGATGAGCCGACGAAGAGCGGCAAAGCGGCGAGTTCCGTGCGCGCGCATCCCGCCGCGAGTTCGTCGCCCACCAGCGCCAGCGCGCGGCGGGCGCGTTCCATCCACGCCGCTTCGGACAAGGGCAGCGTAAACCACGGGTAACGGCCATCGGGCAGATCGCGCCAAGCCGGGCACGGGCGCTCCGCCAGCGCCACCGCCCCCGCCGACGCGGCGGACAAGCCCAGCGCCGAGGCGTGACCCATGGCGGCGATAAATATCGGTCGCATGGCGGCGGCGCTCAAACGAGACCGCCGGTCTTGCCCTGCTCCACCAGCCACTGCGCCAGATTGGCGACGCTGGACATGATGCGGCGCGTCTCCTTGCTGTCGGTCAGGCGCACGTCGAACTTCTTTTGCAGCGCCATCGACAATTGCAACGCGTCGAGCGAATCGAGCGCCAGCCGCGCGTCGCAACCGAAAAGGAACTCGTCGTCAGCAATGGATTCCGGCGCGCAATGCTTTTCACAGGCATCGACAATGAGGGTTTTGAGCGTGAGTTTGAGGGCGGCGGTATCGGTCATGAGAGCTTGCGGCGACGGTCGAGGAAAGCGGCCACGGCGAGCGCGGCCACCCCGAAGCATAGCAGCGCCGCGACCCATGGCAGCACGTCGGAAAACCCGCCATGGCGAAGCATGACATCGTGAAAAGCTTCGAGCGCCCAATCCATCGGCGAGCAGCGCGTCAACGGCTGCATCGTCGCCGGCATCATGAAACGCGGCACCATGACGCCGCCAACCGCACCCAACAGGATGTTGCTGACGCCGCCAAACACCGTCGCCTGTTCGCTGGTCGAGGCCAGCGAGGCGATCAGCAAGGCCCAACCGACGGCGGCGACGCTCACCGCCAGACTCACCGTCCACCACGCCGCCAGCGCTGCCGCGCCTTCCGGCATCGTCAGCGCCTCGCCGCCCATGAGCGGCACGCCCCAGCGCCCGACCGCGACCATCGCCAGCGCCTGCACCTGATTGACCAGCACGAAGGGCGCGAACTTGCCCGCCAGCACCAGAGCAAACGAGACGCGCTGCGTCGCCAGCCGTTGCAGGGTGCCGTGCTGGCGCTCACCGATGAACACCGCCGAGATCGGCACCACGACGAAGAACATCGAAAAGATCAGCCATGCCGGCACGTTCTGCTGCACGGCGGAAGGGGTCGGCGCGCCGCCGACCGCCTCGCGCGTCACCAGCGGCGGCCCGACGCGGTCGGTGACGTGACGCAGTTGCGGCAGCATCAGACTGGTGCCCAGGCGTTCGAGCAGGTGTTCGAGCCACACCCGTGTCGCTGCCAGTTCGACGCACTGCTGAAAGCCTTCGCGCATCACCACCGGCACGACGGGGTCGAGCAGAAAGCGCAGCGGCGGCGGGCGATTGGCGGAGATTTCCGCTCCAAAACCGGGCGGGATCAGCACCGCGAAGGCGATTTCGTCGCCCGCCAACCAGCGCCGCGCCTCAGCCTCGTCGGAGGGAGCGGCGTGCAGCGCGAACGGACCGCCGCTGGGCAACCCCTCGACCATGCGCGCCGACAACGGCGTGTGGTCGAGATCAAGCACCGCGAAGCCGACGCTGGCCTGACGCGACCCGGAGATGGTGTCGGCGAGCGCCAGCGACAGCACCAGAATGAAAATCGCCGGCATGACGAAGAGCGCCGCCAGACCCATGCGGTCGCGCGAGAGCGCCAGCAACTCTTTTTTCCACAGCGCGGCGAGGCGGATCGAGGTCGTTTTCATGGACTCAATCCCGCAGAGAATGGTGGGTCAGCAGCATGAAGGCTTCTTCCAGATTGGCCGCGTCGCCACGCACGCTTGCCAGATCGCCGCTGGCGACCACCTTGCCGTGATCGACGATCGCCAGTTCCTGACACACCGCCTCGACTTCATCCATGTAGTGACTGGTGTAGATCACCGTGCCGCCCTCGGCGGCGTAACGTGCCACCGCTTCCAGCATGAAGTGACGCGACTGCGGATCGACTCCCACGGCAGGTTCGTCGAGCAGCAATATGAGCGGCGCACCGGTGAGTCCAATGGCGAGATTCAACCTCCGCCGCAGCCCGCCGGAGAGTTCGCCGGCTCGACGCCCAACTACTGCCTCCAGACGGGCAAAAGCGACGGCGCGTTCACAATTCTCACGACGCTGGCGACACGGCAAACCCTGCGCGCCGGCAAAGAAATCGAGGTTTTCCGCCACCGTCAGCATCGGATAGAAAGCGGTGTCCTGCGGCACTAGCGCCAACGCGTTGGGGTGCGCGGTGCGCCATGCCGCCAGCGGCTCGTCGTCGATGAAGATACCGCCTTCTCGCACCGCCAGCAGCCCGGCGAAAATCGAAATCAGCGTCGTTTTGCCGGCGCCGTTGGGGCCGAGCAGTCCGAACACCCGCCCGCGCCCGATGGCGAGCGAAACGTCGTCCAGCGCCCACGGGGCGTCCGGTCGGTAACGATAGCGAAGTCGGTCGATGCGAATCATCGCGGCACTTTAACGCGCCGCTTTGTCCAACGCGACGAAAAACACTCGCTCTCTCGTTGCCAGCGCGCGCAACAGACTGGCGAGTCGCCGAACGTCGAGCGGGTCACGGTCGCGAATCATGCGTGCGGTGGCGAGCGCGAATTCGCGCCAACGGTCGCCGATGTCCACCAATTCCGCGCCCAGTCCGACGAGCGCCGGACGTTTGCACAGCGGCGCGACTTCTTCGAGGAAGGCCGCGTACATGTATCTGAAGCCGCCGCCGCCGGTACCGATTTCTTCCTGCATGCGCACAATGTGGCCGACGTACTGCTTGGCGCGCGCCGTGTCGGCGGCGGTGGGCAGACGTTCGACGGCGCGCGCAAGCCATTCGATGCCGCGCACGCCAATCAGCGGCAACGGCGTGCGCAGCATGATGCGCGTCGTCTTGCGAATCGCGGCGCGCGCGGCGCGCTCCCAATCCGGTTCGCTCGGCATCCCCGCCGGATAGTAGATCAACCCTTTGGGAGCCAGCGCGCCGCGCGCGAAACGCGCCTTCGCCATATCGACAGGGGCGCAGCGTTGCGGATCTTCCAGCACCGGGTCGGAGACCAGATATTCGCCGCTCGCTTCGTCGCGCCCGTAGACGAGCAAGTTGTGAGCGTTGAAGTGGAAACGAAAATCCGGCGGCATGTACGGCAGCCAGAACACCGACGCCTGCAAACCCACCAGCCGCCCATCATCGAGCAGTCGGTCGAGGCGCGCGATGCCCTCCTCCGGGCTGCGGAAACGCTCCGAGCACATGCGGAATCCGAGCGGCTTTTGTAGCCCGCGCACAATGGCGCGCGGCGGCATCCGGTACGACACCAGCGGCAGGCCGGACAGGCGCACGAACGGCAGATAGGCGAAGCACAGCGCCGAGGACAGTCCGAAGGCCATCGCCTCCGAAATCGGCAAACCGTAATGGCGCAGCAGCGCGCTCATCACGCCGCTTTCGCAGTGCGACGCTTGTTGGTGGGTGAAACTGGGTACGGTCATGGCGTCAATCCAGCGCGTCGAGCCGGGCCACGTCGATGCCGAGCGCCGCCGCGTAACGCTGGCGCAAGGCCGGCGACAGACGCGCGAACACGCGCGGACGCAGATGCCAGCGCACGCGCCAGCGCCAAATTCCACTCGCTTGCGACAACAGCGCCACGTCCATACGGGCGCGGTGCATGTGATATTCCAGAGTCGACGCTTGCCCGGCTTTCGCCCGCTGACGCGCCGTCTCAGCGAGTTCGTCGCACGCCTTGACCGCCTGCAAGGTGACGATCTCCTCCACTTCCCAGCCGCGCGAAGGCGTCAGCGCCAGCTTGCCGTCGGCGCCGCGCGCATACACTGCTCGACGCAGCCCGGCGTGGGTGGAATTTCCTTCTTGTGGCACGTCGGTAGCGTCCACGTCACACCACCGTCAGATGCATGAAACCGCTGGAGAAGCGCCCGCTCTCCGGCACAAAACAGAGTAGCCGTTCCCCGGCGCGCAGCCGCCCGGAACGCACCAGTTCGTCGAGCATGATGTAAATGGAAGCCGAGCCGGTGTTGCCTCGTGTCGCCAGATTGGTGAACCAACGCTCGAACGGAATCGCCATCCCGGCGCGTGCCAGCCCGTCGGCGATTGGCTGGCGGAAGTAGAACGAGGACATGTGGGGCAAAAACCAATCCACCGTCGCCGCTTCAAGTCCACGCCGAGCCTTGATAGCGGCGAGCGGCGCTTCCAGCGTCGCCTCGACCACATTGCGGTCGAGCAGTTTGACGTCCTGCTTGATGGCAAAGATCGATTTTTCCGCCCACTGCCGGGGCGAGAAGCGCGCCCAGCCGAGCAGCGCGCCAGCGTCGTCCCGCTCTCCGCCCGCGTACATGCAGACCGGCAGCCGGTTCGCCGCCGAAGAAAGTTCAATCCAGTCGATGCGCAGGTTGCAACGTCCGGGGCGCGGACGCAGTTCGATCAGCACGGCGCCGGCGCCGTCGGAGAGCATCCAGCGCAAAAAATCCTTCTCGAAGGCGAGCCACGGCCGGCTTTCCAGTTCGCCGGCCAAAGCATCGCTGTCGCCGACGAAATGTTCGGCGCGCAGAATGGCCGAAGACAATTCTGAGCCGGTCGCTACCGCGTTGGCCGTCCCGCCAGAGCCAACCGCCAGCCATGCGTACTTGAGCGCCGTCAGCCCCGCCAGACAAATGCCAGCAGTCGACACCACCTCGCAAGGCGGGTTGCCGAGTTCGCCGTGAACCATGACCCCATGATTGGGCATGAGTTGGTCGGGCAACGAAGTACCAGTCGCCAGACATCCGAGTTCATCGAGCGCAAAGCCAAATTCCGCCAACGCGCGCACCGCTTGCGCTGTCAACTCGGCGTTGGTGTGCGTTTGTGCGCCAGTGGCGGGGTCGATGGCGTAGTGGCGGCTCTTGATGCCGTTTTGCCGCAACACGATGCTTCGTGTCCGCGACGCCTGCCCCCCGATCTTGCCTAACACGTCCTCGATGGCATCGTTGTCTACCGGCGCGTTGGGCAGGAACGCCGCCGTCGCGGTGATGAAGGTTTCATTCATGGCCGTTCATGCGCTCGTCGCCGGTGCCGGAAGGAAGTTCGTAATGCCGCGCCAGCGCCGCCAACCGCCGTTCGAGCAGCGGAGCGGCCAGTTTCTGCAGGGCAAGACTGAGCGGGACGACGGTCATGATCATCACGACAAGATATAGCAGGAAAAGCAACAACATAGGAAAGCGTCGCCATTGTCCTGCACGACCGAAAAAGCGCAACAGCCCTGACCACACCTGAAAAGCCCGCCGCCCGGCGCGTTCCGACAGCAAGAGATGACGCGGCACCTTCACCGCGCGCAGCCCTTGCAGCATCGGTCGTCCGGTTTTTTCTTCGTCGCGTCCGAGCGCGTGGGCAAGCGCAACGCCGAAGCGCGCCACCCCCGCCACCTGAACGGCATCGACGCCCGCAGGAGGCAATCCGAGGAAGCGGTCGCGCCGTCCGGTAAGCATCCAGCGTGGCGTGGTCACGAATGTCGCCAACGCCGACCCGTCGTCGGTCAGCGCCACGTGATCCACCAGTCGTCCCCCCGCCCGCTGCACCAAATCTTTCACCGTATCGAACGCCGACAACCACATGTTGCGGCACGCCACCACGCTCACCACCGGCTTGTCCGCCAGCACGCGTCGTCCGTCGTCGCCGAGCAAAAACGCCGCCACCGGCTGCGACGGCGACAGAAACCACACCGTCCACGCCAAAATGACGAGGTCGTACCCCCCCTTCACCTCCGGCGCCTCCAACGGCTTAATGGGCCGTGGGTCGAGCCACACGGATTCGGGAAAAGCGTCGAGAAAACCAGACAGCCGCCACGGAAACGAAAACGCCGGCTCCGGTCGCAAAACCTCGTAATGAACGTTAATACCCGCAGCCCGCAACGGCTCTGTCATCACATCGACGATGCCGGCCAATTGTCCGCTTTGAGAATAGAAAACGACGAGGACGTTTTTCATTAATGATATGCCTCGGCATAAAACAATTCGCCGCGACGAATGTTCTGGTGCCCTCGGCAGGATTCGAACCCGCGACCTCCGGTTTACAAAACCATTGCTCTACCAGCTGAGCTACAAGGGCATTCCGTGTGACGAGCGCGGATTGTAGCCGATGCGCGCTGCCGGGGGTCGCTCAGTACCGCAGGCGCACCAGAACCTGCTGTTCGAGGCAATAGAGCATCGCCTCGCCTTCGGGGGACAAATCCTTGCCTTCGCCGGGGGCGAAGTGGAGCTTGAAGGCGTCGATGGCGCGGAAGGGGTCGCTGACGTCGTAGCCGATGACGGCGAGCGCCCGCGCCGGGCTGAAATCCGGCGGCGGCGGCGGGTACGGCGGGTCGCACCAGAGGCCGAAACCGGCTTGCGAGAGGCGACGCCACGGAAAAAGCGCGCTCGGGTCGGTCTTGCGGCCGGGCGCGACGTCGGCGTGACCGATGAAGTTGGCGCGCGGAATGTTCTGGCGCGTCTTGATGTCGGCGAGCAGATTGAGAAGCGCGGCAATCTGCGCTTCCGGGAAAGGTTCGTGGCTGTTGTTCACCAATTCGACGCCAATCGAGGAGGAGTTGAGGTCGGTGTCGCCGCCCCAGTAGGATTCGCCGGCGTGCCAAGCGCGGCGATTCTCGTCGACCAGTTGCAGGATGGCGCCGTCGCGGTCGATCAGATAGTGGCTGCTAACCTGCGAAGCGGGGTTGGTGAGAGTGGCGAGCGCGCGCGTCAAAGTGTCGCTGCTGGTGTGATGCAGGATGACGAAATTGGCCTTGCGCACGCCGAAGTTGGGCGAGGGTTTCCACTTTGCGCCGGGGTGTCCGGCCTCGGGCAGGGTGACGCAGGCGGCGAGCGCCAAGGTCAGGGCAAGCGACAGACTGAATCGAGAAAAAATGCGCTTCACGGCTGAAAAACCCTTCTGGTTTGGGCAATGGCGGCAGTTTAACGCTTGCATGGCGCACTAGTGCTTACACCACTTGTAACTCCATCCGGTCTTACCGCAGAATGTGCCAATGCACTCGGCTTTCCGCACTAACGTATGGATAGAATTCGGATGATAAAGTAGCTACCGAGGCAGGCGACTAGTTCCCTGAGTTTGCAAGCGTTCGTCTCGGTGCGTTTTACGGATACATCTGAAACGGAAATAGAGAGAACATCATGCTCACGACCAGAGGTCACCCGATGATGGAATGGTCCGACGAGGTGTACAGCGTCGGCCTGCCCGAAATAGACGAGCAGCATAAAACGTTGTTCAATCTGGTCAACACCATTCACGCGGCGATATACGAGCATAAAGGCACCGCCGCCTGTATCGGCGTGCTGGAAGAACTGGCCGATTACACCCGCGTGCATTTCGCGCTGGAAGAAAAGTTGATGCAGCAGGGGCATTACCCCGCCTTCGAACAGCACCGTGAGTTGCATCACGCGCTGGTCAACGAAGTGGTCGCGCTGCTCGAACAAATCCATGCCGGACAAGCCAAGATAAGTTTCCAGTTGCTGCACTTCCTGCGCGGCTGGCTCAAAAACCACATCCTCGTCGAAGACAAAAAATACGGCGAATTCTTCGCCACCTACGGTACCGGCGAAAACTACGAGGATTGGGCGCGCAACTCTTATGAGGCCATCGAGAAGCGCGGCAAGAAGAAGAAATGGTGGAAGTTCTGGTAAACAAATAACCATCGCAAAAATTCTTGCTTCCGGGTCGGGATTGCCCGTTGCATAGTTCGCCAAACAGGGAGCTTGGCGAACGATGAAAAAACTTTCTTTGCATGGCCGGGGCGTATTGTCCTGGCTGGTTCCGGTATTCGTGATCGTGGCGTGGCAGGTGGTCGTGCAGGCGGGATGGCTGTCGACCCGCATCCTGCCCGCGCCTTCGGCGGTGTTGGCGGCGGGCTGGAATCTGCTCGCCTCCGGCGAACTCGTCGAACACATCGGCGCGAGCACGGCGCGCGCCGCCGTCGGCTTCGCCATCGGCGGCGGCATCGGTTTCTTCTTCGGACTCATCAACGGCAGCAACCGGCTGGCGGAGGATTTGTTCGACACCACCTTGCAGATGGTGCGCAACGTGCCGCATCTGGCGCTCATTCCGCTCGTCATCCTGTGGTTCGGCATCGGCGAGGAAGGCAAGATTTTCCTCGTCGCGCTCGGCGTTTTCTTTCCGATTTATCTCAACACTTTCCACGGCATCCGCTCGGTGCCGGCGGATTTGATCGAGATGGGCCGCTCCTACGGGCTGAAAGGCGGCGAGTTGTTCCGCGAGGTCGTGTTGCCCGGCGCGCTGCCCAACATTCTGGTGGGAGTGCGCTACGCGCTCGGATTCACTTGGCTGACGCTGATCGTGGCGGAGACGATCTCCGCCACCAGCGGCATCGGCTACATGGCGATGAGCGCGCGCGAATTTCTGCAAACCGACGTGGTGGTGCTGGCGATTCTGATGTACGCGGCGCTAGGCAAATTCGCCGACTTGGCGGCTCGGGCGCTGGAGCGGCGCTGGCTGCGCTGGAACACGGCTTTTCTGGCCGCCTGAGGGAGACGACGAGCATGAGCAATGGACTGGACATTCGACTGGCGGACATTCGTCGCCACTTTGGCGCGCGCGTCGTGCTCGACGGCTTCACGGCGCATTTCGCCGCCGGGGAGTTCGTCGCCATCGTCGGGCGTAGCGGCTGCGGCAAAAGCACGTTGCTGCGCCTGCTCGCCGGGCTGGACGCGGCTCAGGGCGGACGCCTCGAAGCCGACGCGGCGCCGCTGGCGGACTCGCGCGAGGACGTGCGCATCATGTATCAGGACGCCCGCCTGTTGCCGTGGCGCAAGGTGGCGGAGAACGTCGCGCTCGGGCTGCAAGGCGAGCGCGGCAGAATCCGCGCGCTGGCGCTCGACGCGCTCGACCGGGTGGGTCTGGCCGACCGCGCCGAAGAATGGCCGGGCAATCTGTCGGGCGGGCAACGTCAACGCGTGGCGCTGGCGCGCGCCCTCGTGCACCGCCCTCGCCTGCTGCTGCTCGACGAACCGCTCGGCGCGCTCGACGCCCTCACCCGTATCGAAATGCACCGCCTGATCGAGCGCGTCTGGAGCGAGCACCAATTCACCGCCGTGCTGGTGACGCACGACGTCGGCGAAGCGGTGGCGCTGGCCGACCGCGTGCTACTGGTCGAAGACGGTCGCATCGCGCTCGATCAGCGCGTCGACCTGCCCCGCCCGCGCGACCGTGGCGACACCGCGTTCGCGCGTCTGGAAGGGCGCGTGTTGCACCGCCTGCTCGGCGACGGCGCGGCGGATCGTGAAGATTTGCGGGCAGTGGCATAAATGAAGGGGCGAATAATTATTCGCCCCTACAATATTTGCCATTCGTTCCGGCATCGGTAATCACGGCTTCCAGACCACCGCGCTCACGTCCAGCTTCTTCGGGATCACTTTCAACTCGTAAAACGCGTCGGCAATCGCCTGTTGGTTGGCGACCACTTTGGCGGTGAGCGGAGAGGTGGCGCCGTAGCTGTAATGCTGCAGCGATTCGCGGGTGATTGCTTTCGAGAGGTTGATTTGCGGCGCGAGGATGTCGGCGGCCTCGTCGAAATGCGTCGTCACCCATTGCGCGGTGGCGTTGATTTCCTCCAGCGCGATCTTCAGCACGTCGGGATGGTTCTGGGCGTACTGCGCGGTCGACAGGTAAAAATAATAGTTTTCCGCCACGCCGGGCGCGCCGAGCAGCACGCGCGCGCCGATCTGCGAAATGGCGGCCTGTGCGAACGGATCCCAGATCAGCCACGCATCGACGTCGCCGCTCTCGAAAGCGACGCGCGCGTCCGGCGGCGGTAAAAATGTCACCTTGACGTCGGAATAGGCCAAACCGTATTTCTTCAGAGCGTTGAGCAGCAGGTAATGCACGTTCGAGCCACGGTTTAGCACGACGCGCTTGCCTTTCAACTCCGCCACCGATTTGAGCGGCGAATTCTTCGGCACGAGAATTTTCTCGGTTTCCGGCGACGGCGGCTCGAAAGCGACGTAGGAGAGCGCCGCCCCCGCCGCCTGCGCGAACACCGGCGGCGTCTCGCCGACGCTGGCGAAGTCGATGCTGCCGACGTTCAAGCCTTCCAGCATTTGCGGGCCGGCGGTGAATTCGATCCACGTCGTTTTGACGCCCACGGAAGCGAGCCGACGGTCGAGATTGCCGCGCGCCTTGAGCAGCGCGATGTTGGCGCCCTTCTGCCAGCCGACGCGAAACTCCTTCGCGCTCGCTTGCGTCTGCGCCCACGCGGCGGGAACAACGAGCGTCGCCGCCGCGAGCGCGACCGCCGTTTTGACGAAACCGCGCCGCGTGATTCTGTCGTTTGCGTTCATGTCTTTTCCTTATCCTCTGCTGAATCGGGAGTGCGAATATGCCCCGCCCGATTGCGCCGCCAAACTGAAAAAACATGCTTTGGTTATTTTTCGGCGCAAATATATTTATGAAAAAAAAGTTTTTGTTTCCGCGTCGATAAAGCGTTTCCATATGTCTCCCGCACTTTTCGCATTTCGAGGAGAAAAACATGGGTTCGTCGATTTTCTGGTTTCTTCCCACCGGCGGCGACAGCCGCTATCTCGGACGCTCCAACGTGGCGCGTCCGGTCACCAACGGCTATCTGCGCCAGATCGCCACCACGGCGGAGCATCTTGGCTACGACGGCCTGCTGATCCCCACCGGCAGCGGCAATCTCGACCCCTTCCTGACCGCGGCGACGCTGGCCAACGTCACCCACAAGATCAAGCTGCTGGTCGCCCTGCGCACCAGCGCCGAAGGTAATCCGGTCGTGTTCGCGCGCAAGGTGGCGACGCTCGACGAAGCCCTGAACGGCCGCCTCATCCTCAACGTGGTGCCGGGGGCGTGGACGGAAGAACTCGAAGCCGAAGGCGTTTTCCTCAGCCACGACGAACGCTACGAACTCGCCGACGAATTCACCGATCTGTGGAAGCGTCTGAGCAAAGGCGAAACGGTGACCCACCACGGCAAGTACTTCCACATCGAAAAAGGCCGCAGCCTGTTCCCGACCGTCACCAAGCCGCATCCGCCGCTCTTTTTCGGCGGCAGTTCGCCGGTCGCGCACGAATACGCCGCCAAGCACATCGACGCCTACCTGAGTTGGGGCGAACCGCTCGAACAAGTGGCGGAAAAAATCCGCGACGTAAAGGCGCGCGCCAAGGCCAAAGGCCGCGACATCCGCATCGGCATCCGCTTTCAGATCATCGTGCGTGAAACCGAGCAGGAAGCGGTGGCGGCGGCGGAATCGCTCATCAGCCATCTCGACGACAAGCTGATCGCCGAAGCGCAAGCGGTACAGCGCGCCAGCGACAGCGTCGGTCAGGCGCGCATCACCCGCCTGCACGGCGGCGACCGCTCGAAGCTGTGGATCGGCCCCAACCTGTGGGCCGGCATCGGACTCGTGCGCGGCGGCGCCGGCACGGCGTTGGTCGGCGATCCGCAACAAATCGTCGACCGCCTGCGCGAATACGAACAACTGGGCGCCGACACCTTCGTGCTCTCCGGCTACCCGCACCTCGAAGAAGCGGTGCGCTTCGCCGAACTCGTCTTCCCGCTGCTCGGCAAGAAAGGCTTCACGGTCGACGGCAATGTCACCACCGGCGGCGCCTTCGACGTACCGGTAGTGCGCGAAAACAAACAGGCGGCGGGGTTGAGGGTGGCGGCCTGAGCGGTGTAACGGTCAGTTTGGACGCACGGGGACGACCCGACCGCACGGGGGCATCCACAAGGGTTGCCCCTACAAAACCGCCGCCGTAGGGGCGACCCTTGTGGTCGCCCTTTCTTTTGCCCCGCCCTACTCCCACTCCAACCGCGCCACTTTCCAGTCGCCTTTGTCGCGCCGCCATTCGAGGCGGACGCGATAGTGGCGCATGTCGTCCGGAATCATGCCATCGGCGCCGACCAGCGTCGCTTCGGCGTCGGTAGCGGCGCGGTCGGGGGCATTGGGGTCGAGCGCGTTGCGGCGCCAAGGAACGACGATGGTGACGTTCTTGTAGCGCAGGAAGGCGGCGGTCATGGTGCGCTTGGCCCATTCGACGCCGTCGTCGTCGACGTCGCGCGCGGTGAAGTTGGGATGCAGGAGGTCGAGGACGCGGGATTTGTCCTTGGCTTCGAGCGCCGCCTGAAATTCGCTGGCGGCAGCATCGAGCGCGGCTTGCGGGTCGTCCTTGGCGCAGGCGACGAACAGCGGCGCGAGGACGGCGAGGCAGACGAACCGCAGCGCCCGACGGCGCGTGACACGATTGGCAAGAATCATTTGCGGCTCCCACAAAAACGACGATGGCGGGCGATAATGGCGAGGTTCTTCGATTGCGCGAGGGCATTATGGTTCTGGAATGGTGGTACTGGATAGTCGGCGGCATCGTGTTGATCGTGGCGGAATTGGCGGTTCCGTCGTTTTTCATCGTCTGGTTCGGGCTGGCGGCGCTGCTGGTCGGGCTGCTGCTGCTCATGGCGCCGGGGATGCCGCTTTCGGCGCAACTACTGCTGTGGGCGGTGGCCTCGGCGGCGCTGACGGTGGCGTGGTTCCGCTATTTCCGCCGCTTCAGGGACAAAACCCGCATCGGCACCGCCGCTGGCGACGTGATCGGCGAAATCGGCCTGCTGGTCGGCGCCGTGACGCCCTTCGCGCGTGGCAAAGTGCGCTTCCAACGCCCGGTGCTCGGCGCCGAGGAATGGCCATGCGCCGCCGACGCCGAAATCGCGGCGGGCGCGCGGGTGAAGGTCGTCTCGGTCGAAGGCAGTTTCATGAAAATCGAACAGGTTTGAGCATTAACCGAAAGGAGTCGTTCCATGGAAGCAGGACTCATCATCACCGTCGCGCTGCTGTTTTTCGTTCTCGTCACCGTCGCCAAAGGCGTCCGCATCGTGCCGCAGGGCGAGGAATGGATCGTCGAACGTCTGGGCAAATATCAAAGCACCCTGCGCCCCGGTCTCAATTTCGTGATTCCGTATCTCGACAACGTTTCCTACAAGCTCGTCACCAAGGACATCATCCTCGACGTGCAGGAGCAGGAAGTCATCACCCGCGACAACGCCGTCATCGTCATCAACGCCATCGCCTTCATCAAGATCACCGACCCGGTGAAAGCGGTCTACGGCGTCACCAATTTCAAGGAAGCGATTCGCAACCTCATCATGACCTCGCTGCGTTCCATCGTCGGCGACATGGAACTGGACGAGGCGCTCTCCTCGCGCGACAAAATCAAGGCGCGGCTACGCGAAAACATCGCCGACGAGGCCATCGACTGGGGTCTGACGGTGAAATCGGTGGAGATTCAGGACATCAAGCCTTCGCCTTCGATGCAGAAAGCGATGGAAATGCAGGCCGCCGCCGAACGCGAAAGGAAGGCGATGGTCACGCGCGCCGAAGGGCAAAAGCAATCCGCCATTCTGGAAGCGGAAGCGCGGCTGGAGTCCGCCCGCCGCGACGCCAACGCGCAAGTGACGCTGGCCGAAGCTTCCGCCGAATCCATCCGCCGCGTCACCGCCGCGCTCGGCACCGAGCCGGGGCCGATGCTTTATTTGCTCGGAGAGAAGTACATTTCCTCAGTACAAAAACTCGCGGCATCGGAAAATGCAAAGGTCGTGCTGCTGCCCGCCGACATTCAGGAAACCTTGGGCGGCCTGCTCGGCAACGTCGCCAAACTGGGAGGCGGCAGGGCATAAACGATATCGAGGGGAGGAACCATGCAGGAGTTCGAAGCGCAAACACGGGCCTTTGCTTCGCAAATTCAGGCCGAACTCGACAGCGGGCACCTGAACTTCCCCACCTCGATGGACATCTCGTTGCGCATCAAGCAACTGGCCGACGACCCGGATTCGTCCATTGACGACATCGTTGCCGTCGTGCGCGGCGAACCGGTGTTGAGCGCCAAGGTCATCCGCATGGCCAACGCCATGTTGTTGAACCCCTACGGCGCGCACATCACCAGCGTCAACAGCGCCGTCAAGCGCATCGGCTTGGCGGCGTTGCGCTGTCTGGCCTTCGCGGTCGCCGCCGAGCAACTGACGCAGGACCATCGCTCCCCGGCGCTGCGCAAAATCGCCACGCGCCTGTGGCAACACTCCGCCGACGTCGCCAGTTGGGCCTACGCCTTCGCCCATCACCTGCGCACCGCCAACCCAGACGCCGCCATGCTGGCGGGCATGATGGTCGACATCGGCGAATTCTTCCTGCTGTCGCGCGTCAACAAATTCCCGGCGCTCGAAGCCGACATCGACCGCTTCGCCGAATTCGTCGAAAACTGGCAAGCCCCGGTTTCCCGTTCGGTGCTCGAAGCCTTCGAGCTACCCGAAGACATCTTGGCCGCGCTCAAC